>NZ_JBRJXU010000098.1:0-57930 GCF_057467645.1 Zarconia sp. | reverse complement strand
GGGAGACTCCGGAGATGAGGGAGAGGGGGGAGACTCCGGAGATGAGGGAGATGAGGGAGACTCCGGAGATGAGGGAGATGAGGGAGAATTTTTGACTTGCCGATCGCCCAGAGCAATGGAAAGTCGATCGTGCGTACAAATCCGTGCTCGAACTCGATCGTAAATGCTGTATAGTTCTCTTCCTTTTTCTACTTCTAAATACTCGCATTTGACCGCAAATTTAATTCAGACCTGAGTTTGGGCTGCTTCTGCCTCGCCATCGCTCAGTTTGGAAATCAAAGCCGCTTCATATAGCCGTATTCAATCGCGTGTTTGACATAGGTAAAAGTGAGCTGGCAATCGCGGTGGGAGAAAGATGCGCTTTTTGAACTCGGGACTCGGACTGTCCGCGCCCTAACGCCAGTACAGCTATACCTTCTTTTGCGCCAAGCTTCAGCTAGATTAGCACAAACCGAACTCGAAGACCTTCGGATTGGGTCAGTTAAAGAATAGCGTTCTTCAACGGGGAACTTCTTCGACAGTTATAGCAACCGCCACACCCGTGTTTGGCATCGTGAAGGTGAGCAGGCAATCGCGGTGGAAGCAGTCTTGAGCGGGGGGAGAGAAGAAAAAGCGAGCCTTGAGCTTGAGAAATCAAGTGTCCGCGCCCGCCAGGCGCGACGGCTATAAAAGATTGTCATGGCGGCATCAAAAGCCATTTGATACACTGCTAAATCTTCATGACTTTTAATCGATTCTCTACCCATTCTCCCTTGTCGCCCTTGTCGCCGGAGTCCTCACAAGTGTAGGTTTTTAAGATTTGGATGGATTTGAGCTGGGGAAGCTGGGGAGCGGGCAATCGCCGAACCCTTGAATTCTCGTTGGCGTCACCACCGGCAATTGCCAGATTGTAAAAAACCATTCCCTGTCAGGTCCCCCTCTCCCTTATCTCCCTTATCTCCCTTGTCTCCCTTGTCTCCCTTATCTCCCTTATCTCCCTTGTCCCCCTTGTCTCCCTTGTCCCCCTTGTCTCCTTGTCCCCCTTGTCCCCATCCTCACTCTCGTGCGACCTCATCGAGCAGTGCTTCAATGCGTGCGACTAAGGACTCTAACTGTTGCAGTTTGTCTGGATGACCTTCAAGTTTCTCAAGTGCTCGCTTGCGGCTCGCTCGGAGTGAAAGCCGTTCGAGGCGCTTCTGAATCGGTGAGGGTGAAGGTGCTTGAAGTTCCTTAATCCGCTGGCGAATTTGAGCTTGACTGAGATGGGAAGCGATCGCCTCAGCGAGTAGTTGCTGTTGGGCGCACTCATCTTTGACTCTAGCAATCAGAAGAACTTTAGAGTATTCGAGCTTTCCTTCGCAGATGGCATCGATTAAATGAGCGGGTAACTCGAGTAACGGCAGCCGGGTGGTCACGAACGATTCCCAGCTTATCGTTCCCAGAGACTGAAATAGCTTTTCTACCAGTCTGAAGGTCGTTGCGGAAAATCCATTATCTCCTGTTTGAGAAGGTGTTTTGGGGGACGATCGCACGTCCCGACGAATTTTTTGCTGGCGAGCGTAAAGGAATTTGAGAGTGGCGATGCTTTCACTGAGATCTGCACCGCCCAGGTGCAGGCACAGCAATTCTAAAATGCCGTAAGTTTCCTCAATGGGATTGAGGTCTTCCCGTTGAAGGTTTTCCACCAGAGCTAGTTCCGCTGCCCCCCAATCGTCAACGGAGCGCACGATCGCCGGGATGGTGTCAATCTCGTACTTTTGGCGCAGTTGTCCGATGGCTCGATAACGTCGCTCTCCAGCGATGAGTTCGTATCGCTCGTGGGGAAGCGGTCGGACGATGAGGGGTTCGATGAGTCCGTATTCTTCAATCGAGAGGGTCAGTTGAGCGAGTTTTTCGGGATCGAAATACCGCCGAACTTGCTTTTGGGGTAGAACGATGGACTCAAAGGTCACTTGCGCGGGCATTCCTTCTTTGAGTTCCAACTGCGGTTGGGACGCGAGGTAGAACGGTGGTCGTTGGCGAGGCACGAAAGTCAGGTTCGAGATTGCCTTTTTATTATCGACGGCTCCGAGTGGCTTGTCATCCCGGCACGGTCGTTCGTGCTGGCGTTTAAATCGATTTAAACGCCCTCGGTTCAACGTAAGCATTCAGCTCGCTCGCCGTGGGCCAGAGCGCTTGTTGCAGGCTCCAAAAGCAGAAATTTCAATGGACTCGCAGATCGAGACGATAAATTTTATTCCCGTCGAGATACTTAGATTCAACGAATGCTTGCGGCATTTTCGTCTAAAGCCGTTTCGCGCGCGCGACACCTAGCTCTTTGGGGGCGGCTGCGCCAAGGTCGTATCGCGCTCTTGCTGAGGGAAGAATGCTTACGGGTCAACAATAGCCAGTTGACGGATAGTCAGTCTTCAAAAATCTTTGTAGGGTTTAGACACTTGAAAGCAAAAGCGCGAAAACCACTTGAGATTTTTAGGAGACAATTGTGAATCAATATCGTCTAACGTCATTTTACCCGACTCCCAACCACCGTCCTTCCCCGATCGATCGGTTGAGCGTACCGGGTTTATTTTTGGGAGCATCGGCACTACTCGTGACCGAAATTTCCCTGCATCGAGTCGTTCTGGTCTCTTTCATCTACGGAGCTGCGGTATTTCTATGCGCCCCTCAGTTTTTTGGCGGGGCTTTGAATCACTATCAAGTCTGGCAGCGAAAGTACAAAGTCAATCTAGCGGCGGTGGTTTTCTGCCTGCTCGGGACCGTATTTTTTCTCGACTTGAGTTCGGCTCCCGCCAGCGCTCAATTTTTTCAAGGGGCGGAAGATTTTATTTCCGGCGCTTTAGCCGCCAACGCTCCAGGAGCTGAAGATGTCATCGCGTTGGTTTTCAACGTTTTGAGAGCGTTGATGCTGATTTATTTGGGAGTGTCCCTAATTCGGGTCGTTCAGTCGGCTCGAAACGACGAAGACTGGCAAACCCTGGCCAGAACGCCCCTGATTATTTTGATTGCGGTGGTGATTGCCGATATCTTGACGACCTTTATTACGGGCTAAACGTGTCATGTCAGGAAGGGGATTTCGCACGGTCAATCAAATTTTGGGAACCCAACCGAGGCTCGGTCCCTTTCCCGCCGACCAAATCGTTCCTTGGTCAGTTGTTGCCCTTCTGGGATATTTCATCAAGCAAATTTTCCACTGGGACTGGGTGTGGATGGGAATTTTCATGACCTGGGGTTGTTCGACCTGGTGGGTGCTGACGGGTTCTAAGGGTTGGAAATTTTTATCGAAATTTGTAGGGGTTCCGCGAGTGGTGAGGGGTTACAAACGGTTGATTTTGTTGAGTCGCAAGGAAATTTGAGATGAGTGTCGCATCTAAAATTAAAACGTCAAACTCGAAGCCCAAAAAGCCGGGGTCAGAGCAAAAAATGGGCGTGCGGAATTTGGGATACGCGCCGCCCTCAGGGGCAAAGCGCGTGAGAGCATTTGAGGATTTTGTAGATTTGAGAGCGATAATTCGCTACAAGCTGCAAGGGTCTGATGTCGGTGCCTACTGCCTCACCAAAGGAGAAGACATTCAACTGAAGTTCGGGTTTGAGTGTGGCGGCGTTCATCCCACTTTACCCTTGGCGCAAGTCTTACCGATTTTTGAGGCAATCGAATCGGGATTGAAAGACCTCCCCGATGGTGAGAGTTTGACGTTGCGAACTTCTTCTTTCACCACCGACGATCGACGGCAGTCTCAGCTTAAAGCCCTACAAAGCTCCTGCGCCAATCGGGAATTAGAGCTGTTAGTTTGTAGCGAACGGGCGAGGGTTCGAGAACTGACCGACTTGGGAATTCGCCAACCCAAAATCCTGCGAATCTTCTGCACCTATACCGTCACCGGTGACGCGCGGGCGAATTCCCAGGATGCTTTGGGCAAAGCTCTGATTCGGGTGGAGCGAATGTGGCAGAAAATTACCGGACAAATCCACGCCACCGAGCATCAGAAGCTGCAAGATTTACTCGAGAGGAGCTTCACCGACGGCTTTCAATTGTGGGAGCAGTTGCTCGCCACCAAAATGGATCTATCGATTCGCCCCCTTCGGGCGACGGAGTTGTGGGGCATTCTGTGGCGGCAGTTTAACGCCTCCGAACCCCATCGGATTCCCCATTTATTGACCTTGACCGATTCGGGACTCAGGGAAACCGTCGCCAGCGAATACAACATTTCATCGTGCTTGCTCGAAGGGGAAAACGCGACTCCATTTTTCGATCGCTCGTGGGTCCACCACCAACAGAAGTACGTCGGCGTGATGACCTTTGACGAAAAGCCTGCCGGATGGACCGATGAGTATGCCGAGTTGCGATATCTGTGGGAAATTCTGGCTCGCGATCGAGTCTACGATACCGAAATCGTTTGCCAGGTGACCCGCGCCAACGAATCGATGGCCAAAACTGCCGTGCAGCGGGTGACCAAACAATCGATCGTCAGTTCCGAAATCGCTGCGGATAAGTCGAGCGTGGATGTTGGGGCGCAGCTCAAAGCCGATAAAGCCATCGACGCCCAACGACAGATGCTCGAAGGAGCCGTTCCCCTGAACGTAGCCTGTGTCTTCCTGGTTTATCGCTCGAACCGGCGATCGCTCGACGAAGCCTGTCGGTATATCAGCAGTTGCTTTCGCCGTCCGGCGGTGGTGCTGCGGGAAAAAGAGTATGCCTGGAAAATCTGGCTGCAAACGACAGGACTGGTACTCGAAAGTTTGCTCGGAAAACCCTTTAACCGTCGCTTGGCCTATTTTTCTGGGGAAGCACCAGGATTTATGAGCTGGGTTCGCACCGCCCCGGTTGACGGCTCCGGATTCGAGTTAATTGCAGATGAAGGGGGAACCCCGATTCATTTGGATTTTTATCGAGGACACAAAAATCTGGGGGTATTTTCCACCACCCGAGGTGGGAAGTCAGTTTTGATTTCTGCGATTTTGACCCAAGCTCTCGCGGCGGGAATGCCCGTGGTGGCCATGGACTATCCCAAGCCCGACGGCACGAGCACCTTCACCGACTACACCAAATTTCTCGGGGATAATTTCGGCAGCTACTTCGACATCGGTTCGGAAGCCTCGAACCTCTTCGAGTTGCCCGACACTCGCACCCTCGAAGATGTGAAGGTGCGACGGGAGCGCTTTGCCGATTACAAGGATTTTCTGAGTACGGCTCTATTTACGATGGTGCTCGGCACGAATTTGGAAGGTGTCAATCCCCTCTTAGTCGATAGCGTCCGAGCCGTTCTCGGTTTTGCCCTGGAAACCTTTTTTAACGATCCCGATATTCGCTTGCGCTACCAACAGTCGCGCGAAGCTGGGTTCGGGACTCCCGAGTGGGATAGTACCCCCACATTGCAGGACTTTTACCAATTCTGTTCCCCCGGATTTCTCGATCTCGATGCGATGACTGGTGGAAGTGGCGGTAGTGGTATTGATGCCATGACGGCTTTGGAGCAAATCCAGATTCGCCTGCGCTACTGGATCACCAGTAGTCGAGTGGGTCGAGCCATTTCTCGTCCCTCGACCTTTCGAGCGGAAGCTCCCCTGCTGGTTTTTGCCCTGCGCAATCTCAGCAACGATGCCGATGCGGCCATTCTGAGTTTGGGGGCGTATTCGGCCGCTTTGCGGCGATCGCTTTCTTCTCGGGCGAGCATCTTCTTTATCGACGAATCGCCGATTTTATTTCAGTACGAATCGATCGCTAGTTTGGTGGCGAGGCTCTGTGCCAACGGTGCGAAATCGGGGGTGCGGGTGATTCTTTCGGCTCAGGAACCCGACAGTATCGCCCAGAGCCAATCCGCAGCCAAGATTTTTGCCAATATGACCGTTCGATTGGTCGGACGCATCCAACCGAGTGCGGTTCCGAGTTTTGAGAAGATTTTCCACTACCCTCGCGAAATTATTGGGGCGAACGCAACAGAGGCATTTTTTCCCAAAAAAGAAGGACTCTACAGCCAGTGGATGTTGGATTACAACGGACGCTTTACCCGATGTCGGTTTTATCCCGGATACGTTCAGCTCGCTGCGGTTGCCAACAACACCGACGAGCAGGAAATGCGAACTCGATTTCTCCAGAAATATCCCAATAATCGCCTCGCAGCGATGGTTGAGTTCAGCCAAGCCTACATCGAGAAAATTCGCAGTTCCTGAATATAACAGTCGCCATGTTAAGCGCGGACACGCTTTGTTGGTGAGCTGGGGAAGCAGAGGAGGCAGAGCGAGCAGTCTTGAGCTGAGGGAGCTGGGGGAGAAAGATACGCTTTGTGAACTCGGGACTCGGGCTGTCCGCGCCCTAACGCCAGTACAGCTATAAGCCGTTTGTATCTCGTTCCATTCCAATGCTCGATTCTCCTGCATGAGACGCTTCGCGAACGCATAAATTGCGAAAAGCCTTCCCTTGTAAGGAATGGGGAACGGGGTGTGGGGTTGGGGTGTAGGAAAAATTCTTCTCCCTTGTCCTCCTTGTCTCCCTTGTCCTCCTTGTCTCCCTTGTCCGTTCCCCATGAATCAACATAGGAGTTTGTCATGAAACCATTCAAAATACCTCAGAAAGTTATCGTTCCCCTGCTGGTGCTTTCCCTTTCCATCGGAGCGGGAGCACCAGCTCGGGCCGGTATTGAAGACGATATTGCATCATTTTTGGGCATCGATCGATTTGTCAGCGAATTTGAAGGATTTTTCTCTTCCTTGGAAGAACACTTCAACGGATTAATCGATGAGGTGTTAGCTGTTGTTTCCGATGAAGGCATCGGCGAACTCGGTCAATTGGAAGGCGACCTGAACGCGACCGTTGGTGAATTGGGATTGCCCGATCCCGAAGAACTGTCCGAACTGGTTCTTGAGGAGTTGGGACTTCAGGTCGGCACCCAAGGAGCCAAGGAAATTAACGATCGCGTATTTCGAGAAATCGCTCGCAGCAGCGCCAATACCGTACTGAGCAAAGAAGGGCAGCAACGCACCCGAGCCGAAATGGAAGCGACCCAGAGTGCTGTCGAACAGACCAGTCGCATTGCCGAAAAGGTGAAAAGTGCCACTTCTTCCCAAGAAGTCTTGAAAAATTTAGGCGACCAGAACGCCCAAATCGCCCAAGTTTTGGGGCAAGTCGCCCTAGGGGAGCAACAGCGTCGCATCGACGGGGCGATGACCAACTCCCAACTCGCCAACATCGATGAAAAACTCGAAGGCGAACGGGTTATCCAAGATTTGGAGCGAGCCAACGCAACTCGAAGTGCGATCGAGCTGATGAGTGCTGGTAGCTACTTCATCGAGTAACTTGAGGTGATTTGATGCGATCGGCGAGCGTATAGCCTGCAGCGATCGGCACTCAGCTAAAACCTTGCCATACGCTCGCCTCTAGCATTCTAAATTTGTCCTAAGTACTATGCGCCTAGCTATAGCAACCGCGCCTACCAAGCGCGGACATCGTGAGGATGAGCACTCTTGAGCTGAGGGAGCAGGCAATCGCTGGGGGAGCAAGACCCCGGAGAAAATCCAGAAGTGTCAAATGCGGTCGTGGCGACAGCTATATATCGCATCCAAAGAATTTCAAAGTTAGGGCTTGCTCCATTAGTCTGCCATCGCCCCGTCGATGCGATCGTTGCGTGAATTGGCGAGTCCGCGATCGGTTGAATATCCTTCATCGGCGATAGAAAGCGTACGTGGGAGTTTTATGAGTACGATCGGTTATCCAAATTTAAGATTGGGGCAATTTCAAGTTCCCATGGGAATGCTCGGCGATCCTGGAGAGTTTCTCGAGCAAGCCCAAGCCACGGCGCTCGGAATTTCCCAAAGTTTCGATGCCCTTTGGAATCAAGTGCTCAACGGCGGCTTGTTCGCGGCCGTTACCCGAATTGGGATTCTGTTTGCTGTCGCGACCTTGGTTTGGTGGATAGTGCAATGGACGCGCCAACTGGTTGACGGTCAAGACACTCCCGTTAGCGATTTAATCATGCCCATCATTGTCGGTGCTTTTTTAGTCAATGATGGAGCGCTGCTCGTGCAGCTCATTCTGGCACTGCGGGACTACATCAACGACATCAACTCCTTCGTTTTGCAATTTACAGCAGCCGGGGTCAGCATCCAGGATGCTTACCAAGATGTCAACCAGCTCGGATCGTCTCAACTCCTGGCCGGAGAACTGCTCCGACAGTGCGAAATCCCCGGACTCGAGCTGCAACAACAACTCGACTGCTTGCAACAGGTGGCCGACGAACTCAATACCCTGCGCAATTCTTTAAATCCAGGGAGCGCGACGGCGAATTGGTTCGATCGCATGGGAGAGCGGATAACGACTGCTCAGGCACTGGTTCAAAATGGGGGCGGTAATGTTGTCGAGCAAATTTTTGGGGGAATTAGCGGCACTATTGGCGGTTACGTCGAAACCTTAGTCCGAATGTTCCTGATGGGTTTGAACGTTGCCTACCAATGGGGGATTGAAGTCTCGGGAATTATTCTATCTCTATGCGCGCCCATGGCAATGGGAGCCACCCTACTACCAACCGCATCTAAGCCGATTTATAGCTGGTTAAGTGCTTTTATCGGACTCGGAATTACCAAGTTATCTTTCAATATCGTCCTCGGACTAGCAGCAACGGTCATCGTCAATTCCCAAGCCAACCAGCCCATGTTTTTCTTGCTGTTTATCGGAATCGTCGCTCCGATTTTGGCTTCGGTTATCGGTGCGATGGGCGGGATGAGTGCCTTTGCCGCCCTCAGCCGCGTCGCTAATGCCGCAGCCGGAATGGGGTTGGGTTCTGTTGGCGGACTCTCCCAC
Source organism: Zarconia sp. (assembly GCF_057467645.1). NCBI lineage: Bacteria > Bacillati > Cyanobacteriota > Cyanophyceae > Oscillatoriales > Zarconia > Zarconia sp. The sequence goes on along the minus strand of NZ_JBRJXU010000098.1, from coordinate 49,160 downwards.
ACTGTAGCTCGACACTACAACAACAACTTGCAAGACTTTCGCCGCTCGAGAGCGCGAAAGTAACTTTTATTTCGATATGAAAATTTCGATATGACATTTACCAAGACGAAAAAACGACGAGATTCGGGGAGTTTTCTCTCCTTTGGCGGCTCGGTTCCGCCACTGCTGGCGGGGGCGATTTTGCTCGGAACCGCTTTAAGTTTGATGGGAGTATTTGTCTCTTTCGCGTCTCTGGTCACGGGAATTCAAGTGGCCCGAAAAGAGACACCGACATTGGTGCAACTTGCCGATGGGAACGTTCTGCGAGTTGCTCCCCTCGGCGAACGAGAGCGAACCACCCAAGTCATCGAACAATTCGTTTCCGAAACCCTCGTACTGCTCTTTAACTGGGACGGATTGTTACCGCCCGCTTTATCGGACGATCCCCTCACTCAAACCCTCGATCCGGGGATTGAGATTCAAGATGAGACCGGAAAACGGTTGGGACGAGTGACGACGGGAACTTGGTACGGAGCTTGGGGACTATCGGAAGAGGGGGGATTTCGAGAGGAGTTCGTGCGCGAACTTGCCCGACTCACACCTCAGAAGGTTTTTGATGGCGCTCGGGTGCGCGTCGTGCTCGTTCCCAGAGAATTTTCGACGCCGAAGAAAATTGGTGAAAATCGCTGGAAGGTCAATTTCATCGGCAATTTAGTTACCTTCCAACAGGGGGATTTAGCAGGAAACGCGACGAGTTTTAACAAAACGGTTTACTTGCACTCGATCTCCTCGCCCCAACTTCCACCCCCCGAAGCACCGGAACTGACCCAGCAAGCCTATCAACGACGGCGGGCGGGACTCGAAATTACGGCAATTACCGAACTCGAACGGGAGGATTTACAGTGAGCCAAATTCACAATGAAGACGAACTCAATTTCGACGAACCTCGATCTTCGCTTCAGGGCGGCGTTTCGGATGCTGCCGAAAGGATGGAAGATTCCCGACCCACCGCAGTCGAGAACCGGTCTGTGGAAGCTTTAGTCGGACTGGAGGAAGATGGCAATCGAGAAAACCTCAACCCAGAAGTCGAACCCGAACTCGATTTCGATCGTCCGGAAGAAGATCTCGATCCGGCCGAGGTCGTAACTCGCCGATCTCTAGCGGATTTACCCGCGAGTCGGATCGCGATCGTGGCCGGGGCGCTCGGAGCTGTGTTTTTCGGAGCCGGAGGGGTTTGGTACGTTCTGAGCAGCCGACCCTTGGGAGAATCTACCCCAGTCGTTGCAGAAGATGAAACCGTCGAAGATGAATCTGAGGCGGTTTTTCGCGAGCCGGACGGAGCGATGAAAGTTGAGGTGGCTCTAGCAAGGCAGCACGACGAACTTGAAGCGTTGGGGCAGACTCGCCAAGAGGAGGAGGACAATCGGGAGAACCATCAAATTCGCCCGGATGCTGAAGGTAAAGAAGACGTTGAAGGTAAAGGAGACAATGAATCGGACGATGCACCTCACCCGACGACGACCCGAACTTCGACACCACCTCCTCCACCCACCCGAAGTTCTCCATCCCCGAGAGTCCGGAGCAACCCACCACCAACCGTACGAGCGTCCGATCCCCCTCCACCTGCTAGAACTACGCCACCGATTTCACCGCCGCCACCCCCGCCACTGCCTCCAACTTCTCCATCTTTCCCATCTCGAGCACCGCTGCCTCCACTTTCCGAACCCGAGCCAGTCGATCCCTACGAGCGGTGGGCGATTTTAGCTCGATTGGGAAGCTACAAACCATCGGTGTCAGTTTCTCGAAGTCAACAGATTCCATCTTCTTTGACAGCCATCGGTTCGGGGTTCCCGGACCCGATGCGGTTGGCTTCAATTCCGAGCTCAGGGCTAGAACCGTCACGTTTGGGGACTCGAAATCAAGGGATATCATCTTCTTCAACCGCCATGGGTGAGGGGTTCCCAGAAGAGACTCGATTCAATTCCATTCCCGTTTCAGCGCTCGAACCACCGCCTTTGGGGACTCGAAATCAACGGATTCCATTGGGTACTCGAAGTCAACGGATTCCATCTTCTTCGACGGCCATGGGTGAGGGGTTCCCAGAAGAGACTCGATTCAATTCCATTCCCGTTTCAGCGCTCGAACCACCGCCTTTGGTGGCTCGAAATCAAGGGATATCATCTTCTTCGACGGCCATGGGTGAGGGGATTGAGAAACAGCCGCTCCAAATCGCTCAAACCTACAACTACAATCTCGAAGCTGAAGCTCGTATCTTGTCCGACGAGCCTCCACCCAGCCCGATAAAAATCGCCATGGGAGGGCGAGTCCGCGCCCAACTCGAAACTCCCGTGGCTTGGGTTGAGGGAGAAGACCTCGAACTGCCGACTTTTCTGGCCGTTTTAGAAGAGGCAATTCTCGACGCTCGAGGAGATGTTGCTATCCCGACTGGTGCGCGATTGCTGCTGGTGCAGACGAGCAATGCCCCAGCTTTAGTTCGATTAGAGGCGATCGCAATTGCTTTCGACGGTCGAGAGGTTCCACTGCCCCAGGGGGCGTTCTCAATTTTGGCTGAAGGTGGCGAACCCTTGGTGGCTGAAGCTTTAGGAGAAGCAAATGCAACCGGCGAGCTGTTACTTGGAGCACTGTTTGGGGGATTGTCTCGGGTGGGGGAAGAACTTACCCGGCCGGAGCGTCAAACCCAGCGCAATTCGATCGATGGCTCGTCTACATCAAATACATTTGGCGATCGAAATCCAGTGGGTGCGTTTCTCAACGGTTCCTTCGAGGAGTTAGGAGATGCAATGGGGTCTCGAACTCCAACAAATCCGAGACCCGTCACCATCTGGGGACTTGATGCCGGAACGAAATTAGAAATTGCCGTTAACTATTCTTTCGAGTGGGAGCGCTGAGGGGGAACGATGAACCGATCGAAACTGTTGCTGGCTCTAGGGCTGGTCTGGCTCGGGTTAATGCCCGCGTCGGTTCGAGCGCAAACCACTCGCTCGATATCCCGCAGCGTCGCTTCTGGGGCCACCGCCCAAACCGTGCGGCTCGAAGTCGGGCGCGGTCGGGGTCTGAACTTGAGTTTTATCGAAGTGGGTGAAACCATCGAGCGGGTTTGGCTCGACGATCCGTCTCGATTCGTCCTCGATACCGATGGATGTTCGATCGTCTCCAACGATTGCGAACCGGGAGACTCCATGCCGACAATGCTGCATTTGAAACAGATCGAGCGCCTCGACTTTCCCGGAGTTATCGAGGCTTCCCCCAAAACCGGAACGTTGCTGACGGTTGTGACTCGAGACGAGCGATCGCAGCGTCGGATTTATACCTTTGAGGTGGTGCCGGGGCAAGGAAGGGTCGATTACAACACCGTCGCTCTCACCACCGATCCGCTGCCCCTGACGCTCGACCTCGAACTCGATCGAATTCGTCGGGGAAGAGAGCGAGCCGCAGTTGCCCGACAGATCGATCGTGCGGACGACCTATGGCAGCGTATCGAGCGAGTACTAACTCTGATTGAAGAAGACGGATTGTCAATGGAAGCTGCTGCCACTGAAGCACGAGTGACGTTGCCACTTCTAGAACGCTTAGCCGAGCTAGGCGATTGAATCAGTTCTGACAAGATGAAAAGTCCTCGAAACCTCTGTGGTGACAGGTCTTTGAGACTGTTTTTTTTATATAGCTGTATTCAGTTAGGTTAGGATAGCCCGAATTCACAAAGCACATCTTTTTCCCCCAGCAACGCCAGCTTCCGAGCGCGATTGCCAGCTTCCACCGCGATTGCCAGCTCAAATCCACACCTTTGTAAAAAACCTACCCTTGTCAGCATTCCCCCCAACCCTCTTCCCTACACCCCTTCAATTTCAGGAGGAAAACCATGAAAACCACGAACGAACCGAATCGAGTTGTAGAAACGAACACACCGAACCCACCCAAAGCCATTGGATTTCAGCCGCAACTTTGGCTGGCAGTTGGATTGCTGGGTGGATTGTTTCTCCACGGTGTCTTATCTCACTGGCCTGGGAAGATGGGTCTTCTTACCTTCGGCAAACCGGCGGTGGCGGCTACCCTTGATGATGCAGTTGAGGGGAACGCACTACCAGCAGCGGACTATCGAGGTGCGCCAATTCCCGATTTCGAGCGGATTTCTTTTGGCAGTTTACCCCCTCTAGAATCCGATGGATGGGTTGAACTCTCCGATGGGACGGTGATGAGCTGGCAAGCCGGACAGCTTCCTGGTGAGGTTCTCACCCTCGGCGGGTTCGAGGACGCATTCGGTCTCGGGCAATTCGACCTGCAATCGATTGCGGCAATAACCGGAACCGCTCTCGATCGGGTTAGCTTAGAAAAATTTGCCCCGGTTGCTTCCCAAACCATTGGGGATTTAGTGGCGGCGATTCCCACTCTCGAAGCCCTCGCCCCGATCGATATTCCTCCCGTTGCCGACCTGCTCGCCCAGTTCGTTCCCCAGGTCGAGTCAAATCGACCGCTTTCGGATGCGATCGCCAACTTTCCCCAGGTTGAATTTCTCAGCCTGGATTTACTGCCCAATTTAGGAGACTACAACTTACTCGATATTCCCGGTATCGAACTCGCACCACTGGCGGAATTTAAGAACTGGCAAGATGCTCTCCTTCAAGATATTCCCGGACTGCTCGAGGTTCCCTTGAGCGAGTTTCCCACCCCACCGATTCCCCATGGAACGCTTGTTGGCAAAGTCGGTATTGCTTTCGAGGAAGCCGAACGAGAAGGAGAGCGATCGATAAGTGGGGGGTATTCAGACGGATTTGAAGTCAACTGTCAAGGAGAGTGCCCTCATGTCGAATTCGACGCACCCGCCCCGCTCGAAGGAAAACGCTGGATGACCGGAGACCATCAAGTTCGAGGGGGGTTTGGGCTTTTAGGAGCGATGTACGACGATAAAGAACCTGCCGGTCGCCATCCGTTCGGGTCGGGTTTTAAAGTCGTTCTCGAAACTCACGAAGCCTCTGGAACGGTTCGCCAAAACCTTTATTTCCAAATTTGCGCAGCCTTAACCGGTTGTACGGGTTATAACATCGGACCGATTCCATTTTGGGAGTTTCTCGAAGAGGAGTGGATGTTTTTGGGTGGACCCGACCTGTCAGCTATCCCCGAGCTTACGAATCTAGATGATACGTCCAACTTACCCGGAGATATTCTCGATACCATTTCGCAGTTGCCTCAAGAGACCTTAGATACAATCTCGCAGTTGCCTCAAGAGACCTTAGATACAATCTCGCAGCTACCTCAAGAGACCTTAGATACAATCTCGCAGCTACCTCAAGAGACCTTAGATACAATCTCGCAGTTGCCTCAAGAGACCTTAAATACAATCTCGCAGTTGCCTCAAGAGACCTTAAATACAATCTCGCAGTTGCCTCAAGAGACCTTAAATACCATTTCGCAGTTGCCCCAAGAAGTCTCGAATCAACTTGCTAGCGTTTCAGACGCACTTGTCGTGTCGCTTTCCCAACTCCCCCAAGGGGTGTTAGAGGAAGTGGCGCAACTCTCAACCGAGGTTTTAGAGCAGATTTCCCAACTTCCCCAAGAGGCTATAGCCGGACTATTTGGGTCTAAATCGCCCTCCCCAAACGAAAATACAGCTCAAATACCAACGACGACAGAAGTTCAACAGATCGATGCCCAAAAACTTTCTGAAGCTCTTGTCAATGTTGAAGGTCAACTGGGAGCCAACGGCGATTACGGTTGGATGCAATCGAACTGCTTGGGTAGAAACAACGAGCCTTGCGAAGTTTTATTGGGACGTTACCATCTCTCCAGTCAAGATGAAGGAGTACGAGCTGCGATTCGAGAGCGCGAAGGTGGCTCGAGCGCTCTGCATCGCTTAGATGCTCGCATCCAACTCACTCGAGAAGAAATCGAACACGTTCTTCCTCCAGAGCGCCAAGATCGACTTTTTGAAACTCATGTCTCTCAACTGATTGAAGTGGCTCGGACGCAAATCGACCCCGAAACCGAGCAACCCTTTGAAGGCACTCGATTAATCGAACGAGTGGCGCGAATGTTTTTTGGCGGCGAGGCGATTCCCGTTGAAGGTGAGATTTCTCTTCTCTCGGGAACTTTGGGCGATGCGGTCGAGAGTACCCTGGCACTTTATCGAGGTTGAGGGATCGATCTCAAGTTCGGTTGAATACTTCTGATTCATCGTGAAGCGAGCAGTCTCGATCGGTCTTGAGCTGGGGGAGAGAATTTCCGTGACGAGATTCGGCAATCGCGCGCGAATTAAACGAGTTATCCGAACTCGATCTGACTCGAAAAACGTAAGCACGATCGCGCGTCAGCCGTCAGCCTGACGCCATTGGTGAAAGTCGAGCGCCCAATGCTTACCGAAAAACTATCTCACAGATGAAAGGGAGAAGCAGTGAGGAAGAAAATGTTCAAAACTTATTGGTCTAAAGGATACATTCAATTCGGCTTGGGAACCCTGGCTCTTGGAGCGCTCGGGATGATGTCGATCGCGTCGGTTTGGTCTAGGAGTTTTCGAGAGGTGCGTTGGGAAAACGGACGACTCGAACGGTCTGAAATTGAAGCGACTTTTCTCGATCCCACGGTGGAAAACTCGAACTGGAAAATTGCCCGGATCGAACCCCAGCGCTTGGGGCGTTCTCCGCTATGGATCGTTGACTTCAATACTCCGAAGCTTTGCGGTCGAATGGGCTGTTTGATGTCTGCATATATTCGCGAAGATAAGCAGTACGAGCTCGTCTCGAACCTGCTCGTTCCTAAATCGGGTTCGGAGTTCGATTTAACCCTCGATCGAGAGCGCTCGCAAAACGGATTTCCGTGTTTGAAGTTGACAGTGCCTCATGGCACTGCTCGAAACCTTAGAACTTATTGTTTTAATGGAAGTTCTTTAGTTCTAGTTTTGAATGAGTTCCAAGGAACTGAAATTAACTTTTCTCCTAGTTCAAAGTAAGAAATTCGCGCCCGATCACCGCACTCAAAAGCTAGTGACGCTACAGGTCATTAAAAATGAAAAATTTTGACTATACATAGCTTTTAAAGATTGAGGAATGGCTAGTTATAGCAGTCGCCACTACAGGCGCGGCAGAAATAACTGACCAGCTCTAAACCGCTGAAAGCTATGTATTAGGTATTTTAAATTTTTAATGCGCGCATTTTTAATTCCGCGTAGCGGCACTAGTACTCCACCAAGCTAACTTTGCCCGGTGTTAATATTCTCCGCATCTCTATTTCACCGTAGTGCGTCAGTCTTCACCAGTCATTTTTGCCTTGGCAGAGTACTAGTGCACGAGGGCGGGAATTCACCCACCATTAGTTCTGACGGATACACCACAAGCGGGACACTCGATTAGAGAAATGGTAGTTAAACTCCCGCCGCCTTGTACTAGCTACTTCTACTCCAGTCAAATTCTGAAAAATTCATCAAAAAAATGGGTGAGTTGTGAAAACATCAAATATCGTTATCGGAAAAATAGAATCTCAGCAGTTTAGTCAAATTGGAGAGAAATTTAAAGAGCAGCTTATTACTCCGCAAGGCGGATTTATTCTCGCCTGTATTCTCGGTATGATTCTGCTCGCTCGATTCTCCGGGGGAAAGAAAAAGCATGGGAAATTAGCCACTGGATACTTCGGCAGCCAAAAAGAAATGGCACGAGCGAAGAAAAAAGCCCTCGAGCAGATTGCCGACCCAAAATGCGATCGGGTGGCATTATATATCGGGCGAGTCAAACCCAAGAAAAAAGCCAAGGAAGAAAAAGCTTCTCACTTTGCCATTCCTCCTTCCCCAAAAAATCCGGGACGGGGTATTTTCTACGTTCCCGACGTGCAACGGGGAACCTTAGTTTTGGGCGCTCCGGGTTCTGGGAAAACCGTTTCGGCGATTAACCCCATGCTATTTTCGGCAGTCGATCGAGGTCTGCCCATTATCTTGTACGACTTCAAATATCCATCCCAGAGCAAAGTGGCCGTATTTGCCAAGCGGCATGGCTACGACGTTCGCATCTTCGCTCCGGGTTTTCCCGAAAGCGAAGTGTGCAACCCCATTGACTTTCTGCGGGATGCCAACGACGGGGAAAATGCCCGTCAAATCGGCACGGTGATTAACAAAAATTTCAAGCAGATTTCCCAAGGGCAAGAAGATGCTTTCTTCGGTCCGGCCGGCGATCAACTCGTCGAAGCGATTCTGATGCTGACCAAAAGCACCCCATACCCGGATATTATGATGGCCGCGCAAATTCTCAGCTCCGAAAAAATGGTGCAGCGACTCATGGCTGCGGATATGAATCCCTGGATTCGTCAGTCCTTCGGTCAATTATTTTCCTCAGCCAGCTCCGAAAAAACCGTGGCTGGAATTGCTGGGAGTGCGAGCATTATGTTCACCCGGTTTATGAAACGCAATACCCTCGGCTGCTTTGTGGGTCAGACCACCCTACCCCTCGATCTCAAAGGCAAGCAGTTAGCGATTTTTGGCATGGATCGGGAGCGACGAGCCGTCTGCGGCCCCCTGTTGTGTAGTGTGATGCACATGCTGATTGCTCGCAACATTGCCAAACGCCGCCAAGACCCCCTGGTGGTGTGCTTGGATGAATTTCCCACCCTCTACTTACCCGATATCGGCAAGTGGCTCAACGAATCTCGCTCTGAGGGATTTTGCGGCATCCTCGGGGCGCAAGGACTATCCCAGATCGAGCAAAACTACGGTAAGGAGAATGCTAAAACCATTACCACCGGGACGAACACGAAAATCTTGTTTAATTTGGGGGAATACGAAACGGCGAGAAGTTTCAGCGATTTCCTCGGAGATGAAGAGGTTCAATTCCAACAAAAATCTCAGAGCCAGACCCAGGGCAAAACCACCAAGTCCGTCTCCGACCAAGAGCGAACCCGCCGTTTGATGGAAGCCTCGCAATTCAACAAGCTACCACCCGGAGCGTGCGTTTTCATCAGTCCGGCCTACGGTAACAAAGATGAGTCCTACGTCCCGATTAAAAAGCAATTTAAACTCTCGAAAGACCAGCAAGAAATCGAAGCGGACAATGAGAGGAACTGGCCGAAATTGGTGAGCTGGCTGAGTGCGCGCAGCCCTCAAATTCTCCCGAGCGATGAAGATATGCAAAGGCGAAAAGCTGCCGTCGATCGCCTCTTTCCCATTCCATCCTCGGATGATGACCCGAAGGCTTCTCCCATCGGTACTTATTCCAATTTATTCGATCGCAAAACGAGTTAGTTTTTTGGGAGATACTGATGACAACTTCTGGAGAATACAAACAAATTTCCGAAGATTACCTGGCGCTGCTGCGGATGAGTGCCGAAGCGACGGGGTATATGCTGCACGGATTAGCTACCTTGTTTGAGGAAGAAGCCGAACTTGGGACGGAACGGACAATACCGACTCCTGGAGGGGCTAACGTCGAGCTCAACCAAGTTAATATTTTCAACGGAAATCTTGGCAACGAAGCCGAAACCTCACCTTCTCAACCCCTATCTCCCCCACCATCGGGACAACCTCTGCCCGGTCCGTTTCCCAGAGAAGCCGAGTTCGGGCTAGGGGGTTCCGACGGGGAAGGCGAAAGTACCGTTGATGAACTCATCGATGAATTCTCGGCTCGATTCGTCCCGACTGAGGATAAGACTGTGGCACTGGTGGCAGCGACGCTGCTCGACGAGCGCGGGGTTATTGAGGAAAACCCCGATACCGGCAACCGAGAACGGGTTTACCGTGCCGATGGATTTACCTTGCGTCAATCGGGTGAGGTTTATTCGATCGAAGACTCTCAAGGACAAGACGCGCAAATGCAGTTTTACTTGAGTGCGAGCGGACCGGTTGTCTGGGGAGATAATCGGCTTTCTCAACTCCACAAAGAAGAGTTCAAAAGCGTTTACCGCCACCGGAAGACCCGGAGGGAACCCCTCGATCTCGAGGAAGGAGACTTATCTAAAACCGTGGCCACTTTAGGGGCTTTAGCTCCCCGAGGGTCGAAAAAGGTTCTCGACGATCTCAAAGGGATGAAAGCGTTCGGGTTCGTCAACCACACCATCAACCAACTAGGGGTCGAGTCATCCGAATCGAGGGTTGAAGTCAAAGTGGGCGGTTATCGCCTCAAACGAGAGCGCGGCGAGGAATCCACAACGGTGAGTATTGAATCTAATGACGATCGAGGGGAACTGCTTTCTTATACGGCCAGGAGGACGGAGGATGGAATTTCTGTGGAACTCGATGCCATTCGCCTCGATCGAGACGATCTCCTGCGGCTGCGCGAGATTGCTGAGAATTCCCAATATTTAGCGGCTACTTCAATTCGAGATACTCAATCTGAGGGAGTTTCTATTTCAAATACCCAAACCGAGGATGTCTCCGTTCGAGATACTCAATCTGAGGGAGTTTCTATTTCAAATACCCAACCCGAGGATGTCTCCGTTCGAGATGCCCAACCCGAGGATGTTTCCATTCGGAGTACTCGATTCCAGAGAAACCCAATCCAGTCTGCGGAAACGATCTCCCCGATTACCCAACCCTCAGAAGCGCCTGAAGCGATACTCATGACTGCTTGGCCGATTGAGGTTCACCCGGTCATTGCTAAAGCCTTGGAATATTTCGAGCCAGCGGAGTTGCCTCATGTCGAAGGCGAACCTGAAGAAGGCGGTCGCGCGACGATTTTCGCGAGCGATGCTCCCGCGCGGCAGTTGCGATTGCAAATGGAAGCCCAGGACGGTCAACTCACCGAACCCCAACAGATACAGGCTTACGAACTGTGCCAAAACCATCGGGAATTTTTAGAAACCAAGGGAGTTCTTCTGCCGACCCCAGAAGCTCTCAATACCTATCTGACCGAGAAAAAGACCGAGCGGGTTCGTTTGGCTGCCAACCCAGAGGCTCAAATTTCTGTGGATTTGACACCCGCTCCAGAAGCATCGCAATCCGAGCCACCCAGCGATCGACAGGTCGAACTCTAGGAGGATAAGCAACAGATCGTGTTAGAACTCAAAGATTTACCCACCCTACTTCGAGCTGGCGAAACCGCCGTTGCCTGTGAAGTGCCCCTTCAGGAGAAGGAGAATTTTTTCCAGTTTGTTTGGGCGCAATGCCGCCTTCCCCATGCCTCCAATTGCTACTTGTGGAATTTGGGAGTGCGCCGCATTCTTCAACTGCAATGGTGCGAATCGAAAGGATGGACTCGCGAACCCGTCGCCGGATACGAGCCACCTTCGAGGAGTGCTTCTATTGAAGAGCATTTCTCGATTTTGGAATTCTTGCAGGATTTTCCCGAACCGGGGATTTTCATCGTGGAAAACCTGTTTCCCTGGCTCGACGGCGATCGCGCCGATACGCGCCGGGTCTTTTTAGGGGAATACTTCAGCTCCAGGATTCTCAATCTAGCAGCATCTTTTGGGGAGAAGGGAAATCGGCATTTGTTGCTCCTCGGGCCTCGAGTGACTTTATCGCCTCACCTCGAAGCGGTACTCCCACAAGTGGCGATGCCACCGCCAACTCTATTGGATGTTTCGGCACACCTAGAATCGCAATTGGTACGGGGCCGAGCGCGCGATCGAGTCGAGCTATCCCAGAGCGCTCTCCAGGGATTGGCGCGAGCGGCGGCGGGGTTGACGTTGGCTCAAGTTGACGCGGGACTGAACCTGATTGCCGAACGACACGGGGGGTTGGATGAGAATAGCCCCCGGTGGATGAGAGATTACAAGATTTCCCAGTTCGCCCGACTCAACATTGAGTTCGTCCCGGAACCTAACGTCCAAATTGGTGGGTTGAAGCTGATTCAAGAGGATTTTGCCAAGTTCGCTCGCCTCCTCGAACCCGAGGCCCTGCGTCACGGCTTGCAAATTCCCAAGGGGGTAATCCTTGCCGGACCGCCGGGAACGGGAAAAAGTTTCTGTGCCAAGCGGTGCGCTCAGATGATGGGGGTGAGTTTGATTCTTGCCGATTGGGGGGCGTTAATGGGGGCGACTCCCGCCGCATCGGAAGCCAACCTGCGCCGCTTGCTGTATCTGGCTGAAGCCACCGCTCCGGTGGTGTTGTACTTCGACGATATGGATAAAGGGTTGGCGGTCGCCGAATCCAATGCCGATGGCGGTATCGCTCGAAGGCTGACGGGAAAACTACTGACTTGGATGCAAGATCGGACGGCTCCGGTTCTGGTTCTAGCTAGCGTCAATCGCCTTCAATGGCTGCCCCCCGAACTGACCCGACCCGGACGCTTCGACTATATTTACTACGTGGATCTGCCTCAACCCGGAGAGCGTAAAGAAGTGATGCACTCTCATTTGCAACGATTCGATCGGCGCTTTGCAAACGGAGATCCGTTTAGCTTCGAGCAGTGGCAGAGCATTATCAAACGAACTCACAAATGTTCTAACGCGGAGGTGGCAACTATTGTTGCCAAAGCGGCGATGCGGGCCTTCTGCGAGGGTCGTCCCGGACGCATTGAAATTGCCGACTTGCTCGCCGAACGGGAAACGGTCAATCCTTTGGCACTGCGGGAGGCGGATAAAATTGCGGCTATGCGCCGCCACGCTCGCCAAGTCGGACTCCCCGCCTCGGCTCCGGATACCTCGCCGTTTGCCCATCCGGTGGTGGAAGAGATTTGTTGACCGACATTCTTAGAGCTTTGCTCTGTTGTAGAGGAATTACCTAAAGGAACGTCAGTTTTGATGCGGTCGTCTGGTCTGGATGCAGACGACCGGTGACGTTCGGGCGGTCGGTCAGCCGCTCGAAAGTGAGGCGACAACACGCTCGTCATCTGGTTGCTGGGGAGGAAAGTACTCCCCACCCTCACCTGAAACAGTGTTTATCCGCGCACTGACGTTGTTTAATAGCCTGCCGAACTTTCGATCGTGTTGGGGAAGGGCGCTGATGTTTTTCCTGGATGTACCATTTAAGAGTAAGTTGAGGGTGCGTTATGGCAAAAGCGGAACGAGATGCACAGCGCGAAGAGCGCATCACCATGGAAATTGTGGTAGATGCCTATGGAGCTCAAGAACAGGCAATGGGCTGGTACTACTACTTGCAAGATACGATGCAGTTTCCATTCACAGCGACGTGTATCAGCAAGCGGCGCAGTTCTCCCGTGAAAGAAGGCACGACTGTAGATGTTGTAGGCATGGCTCCCGAAGAGGAGTGCGAACGGGAAATGTTTGTGGAGATTGCCTGGGAGGAAGATCTGCTGGCGGTACCGTTGATGCAGCTAGAGGCTTCAGAGGCAGATGAAGAAACCGAAGAGGCGATCGCAGACTGGCATTATTGGGTCGTGCGGGGTTATGAATTTGGGTAGATTTTAGGGTTCGATTGTCTGACCTAGCTTAAGATAACGACTTCACGACTCTGACGGCGAGCGTTGGCTCGAACTGCCAGTCAATCCACCTCCCGCGATCGGGCAACAAGCTTGGGAGCGTCGGACAATTGAGGGTGAAAACGATCGGTAGAGTTCGTGACATACTCCCGACACTGACTCTGCGAGTACAGTGCGGGCCGAAGAAGTGGAGGGTTCTTACCAACACCAGCCAACGTTTCGGTTACGCTGGTTCGCTTTATTGACGACCCATCGACCCATCATCCCCCGCTCCACAAGCCGGACACTGCCACTCGACGGTCGGATAGTCATCCCTTGCCCACTGGTAGTCGCACGTCGGACACCGCCCGGTAAACATCGGGTGGTTGTCGAGCAGCCACAGTTTTTCTTCTCGCGTCCAACGCTGGCGGGGTTGGCGGATAAGTTGGCCGTTGTAATAGCTCGCGCCTTCCTCAAATCCGAGTTTTTCGGGGGTGGGGTATGTTCGGTTCTCGAGGCGCGAGTCCCTTGCGGTCCAGATGAGGGACTCGCGATCGGTTTGCAGGAGGTGCGAGTTGTATTCGGGGAATTCGGCCATGGGAAAGGTCAGTGGGTGAATGCGGGTCGTTCTCGAAAAGTGACAGCCCCAGAGAGGTTTGGGGTCATCGAGTAAGATAATATTCACTTATTTTACCCGACTGCCCGTACCGAGATCGGTACCGAGGCGAATCGAATGGCCGATGGGCCGATCGCGATCGTGGGACAATGAAGCATCGAGTCAATCACCGCGCGGGTCGATGTCGCCTCAACCCAACCGATACCCCAAACCCGACCGACACCCATCGGTTTCTCCGGCGTTCGATTTGCGCTTAGCGCGCGTCGAGGAGTTTTTTAAGGCGCGCAGTTTTTCGGCGAACACCCAAAAAGCCTACCGTCGCGAACTCAAGCGATTCTTGGAGTGGACCGACGAGCCTTGGAGCGCGATGACCCCTCGGGTTTTCGCCCGCTACAAAGACCACCTGCGCTCGTCGCTTGCGGCGAGTTCGGTCAATCGGGCACTTTGCGCTCTTAAAAGTTTTTTCTCGTGGCTGTCGAGGGCTTATCCCGATGGGTTGCCGACCAACCCCGTCGAGACCATCTCTCTGCAAAAGCTGCCATTGCCCCCGGCTCGGGATTTGACCGACGAGACCGTGGCAGCTCTGTGGCAGGCGGTTGCCGCCCCAACTTCTACCCAGCGGCGAGATGCAGCTCTGCTGGGGGTGCTCGCCCACGGACTGCGGGCGGGTGAAGTCGTGGCTTTGAATTTGGCAGACTACGATGGCATTCGCTTGACGGTGCGTCAAGGTAAAGACGATAGCAGCGGCACCGTTCCCCTCACCGGCCTGGCTCGCACCCACCTGAACGCCTATTTGGCGTGGCGGCGGCAGCAGGGGGAGCGCTTTAATCCCAACCAACCGCTATTTTTGTCCCACAATCCCGTCAATCCGGGTGGGCGGTTGGGGTATCAGGGGATTTACTATACGATTCGAGATTTGGGAGTTCGGGCGGGAATTGAGGGTCTGACCCCCCATCGGTTGCGGCATACCTACGCGACGAAATTACTCCTGAAGGGGATGGATAGCTTGCACGCGCGCACCCTGACCCGTCACAAGTCGGAGGCTTCTTTCAAGCGCTATGCCAAGCGGGCGCTGAGTGCGGCGGCCGAACGGGCGTTTTATTCGGCGATTGGGGAAGAGCCTCCGACTCAGACGGGGGGATGGGAAGAGTTTTGAATTTTGGGAAGGGGGAATGTATAAGTAATAAGTGATAAGTGATAAGTAATAAGTCGGGAACGGGGAATGGGAAATGGGGAATGGTGTAGGGTGTTGCTCGGGGAGTGGGGGGAGAGCACCCCTTGAAATTTTGCGTGAGTTCAAAAGCGCGATCGCAGTCGTTGAACCGTGAAACAGTCAGATCGAGATTTAGGTGCGTGGTGTAGCGCGATCGGGTGTGGGAAATTGTAAATTAGGTTAGATGTGGAAGGGCTGAAATCTCCATCACCCCTAAAGCTGTTATAGCGCTTTGCGAGCCGTGCAGTCACACCATCGAAAACAGGCATTTTCCATTTCCCATTCCTCATTTCCGGGTCAACAGAACTTGTAACGATACGCCTCGCGAACTGCTACTTGTCGCCCGCACGACGACCCGACTACCTTCATTCAATACCAATTTAGCTGGGGAGCCAGACTCGTGAAACTTATCGATTTACCCAAAGAAGTGCACGTTGCAGCATATTGACAGCACACTAGCGACGGATTAGATCCCTTGGAGAGTTCTACAGGCGCTTGAGAGCATCGTAAAGAGTAGAGCGTTTCACCCCAAAAGTACGACAAACCGCAGCTTTTGAAGTGCCACTGTCGAGTGCTTGTTCGATTGCGGCAAGTTGCTCGTCACTAATCGCTCGCGGGCGACCGCATTTTTTACCCCGCCGTTTGGCTGCTTCCAACCCGGCTAGAATCCGCTCGCGGGTCAGCGCTCGTTCGTATTGTGCCAGCGAGCCAAAGATATTGAAGAGGAGTTCGCCGTGAGGTGTCGTGGTATCCATCTGTTCGGTGAGCGATCGAAACGCAACGCCTCGTTTTTGCAGTTTGGTGACAATCTCGAGCAAATGGGGCAGCGATCGTCCCAATCGATCGAGCTTCCACACCACTAAACAATCACCCGGCTTGGTATCGTCGAGTGCTGCTTTCAATCCAGGACGATTGTCCTTTGCGCCGCTGGCTCGATCTTCATACAAATGACGCTCGTCGATCCCGGCTGCGAGCAATGCATCGCGCTGCAAGTCAGTCGTTTGTCGGTCGTTGTCACTCGATACCCGCATATATCCAATCAGCATGTCCGAAAACCCCAATGCTCGTATTTTCATACTATCGAATAATCCGACATTGATATTCGGACGGTAACGGTCGTCGGAAAGCCGGGTTTTCCGTTCGGGGTCAACCTTCATTGAGGAGGTGTCGAATTGGACATGGTTCTCGCACACCTCTCAATCAAACAACAAAGCTGCGGCTTCTTTCAACCCAACCACTTCAACAAGCTGGCGGGAGTTTGAGTCACTACCGCTACACCCAAACCTCCACCCAATGAGGATGGAGGTCAGAGAGGGTCAAGAAAAGCAATTAAGGTTTAGACCCGGACGAAATCGATTTCGCTGCGCGAAACGGTCACGTCTTCCAAAATCGCTAGGATTTCGTTGCCCAAAGCAATCTGGGTGTCGCTATTATTCACCGGAGTCACGGACAGTTTCCTGATGCTCACCCCCCCCTTCAAACCAATGCGATCCTCCCCAACTGTGAAGTCAGAAATGATGTCTGTGCCATGGTTCTTGGCGAGGACGAAGGTATCTTGTCCCGCACCACCGGAAACAAAATCATTTCCTTCCCAACCGAGAAGGAAATCATCACCATTGCCACCAATTAGCAAATCGTCGCCAGCTTCTCCCCAGAGTCGATCGTTTCCATCTCCGCCTAAGAGGATGTCATTTCCAGCTTGACCGACTAGCCTATCATCTCCCACATGACCAATGAGATGATCTTTTCCACTGCGTCCTCTCAAGAGATCGTTACCAAAACCACCATTGACGACATCGCTACCGGAACCAGCATCAACCGTATCGTCTCCGCCCAAGGCATTGATAAAGTCGTTAACAGCGGTTCCAGAGAAATTGCCTGTAATCAGGTTCTCGGAAGCCAAAAGTTGACGCTCGAACGCTCCAATGTCGGATTCAGTGCCTTCTGGACGAGTGATACCTCGTTGGTCGATGGTGACACCCGCAAAGGGATTGGCGGCATCGATTGCCGGACTGTCTAAATGGAGAGCGTGAGTTTTTGTGGGACCGCTGTTGTATTGCAGGGGACCGAGTTGGGGATCGATAGGAGCATTACTGGTTCCGACAATATTGTTGTCACCGAAGGTGAAGCCGGTACTGCCTGTACCGTCGCCGATGAAATTGTAGCGGGTAGTCTGGAAATTTCCAGAAACGTCGGGGTGGATGGTTCCAAAACTACTGTTGTCGGTGTTTTCAGCAATAATCGTGTTATTGACACTAACAACACCGGAAAACCTGTTGTCAATGCCACCACCGTTATTATTAGCGGTGTTAGCAGTAATGGTGCTACTGTTCACCGTCAGAGTACCATCATTGAAGATGCCACCACCAAATCGGTTGGCGATGTTACCACTAATCGTACTGTTGGTTATTGTCAGGGTATCGTTAAAGCCGTTATCGATGCCACCGCCATCAAACTCAGCGGCAGAATTATTGCTAATCGTGCTGCTACTGACAATCCCATTACCCTCGTTATCAATTCCACCACCGGCTTTATTTGCCTGGTTATTGTTGATGGTACTGTTATTGACTGTTAAGTTGCCGTAGTTTTCAATGCCACCACCAAAGTTGGCTTGATTGCTACTGATGGTACTGTTGTTGACTGTTACGTTGCCATCAATGGAGTTATCAATTCCACCACCAGAGAATGTTGCCTGGTTATTGCTAATGATACTGTTGTTGACTGTCAAGTCACCGTAGTTTTCAATGCCACCGCCGCTTGCACTAACCAGATTATTTTCGATGATGCTGTTGTTTAAGATTAGCGTGCTACCCAATTGGTTCTCAATGGCACCACCAATGATTGCTTGGTTTCCGGTGAGAGTGCTGTGATTCACCGTCAGGTTTTCATTGTTCGATATACCACCGCCCCCTCCAGCATCTCCATCAGTAATGGTTAATCCTTCAATTTCAACCTCGATTAGGTTGTCACTATCTCCGTCGTCAACTTTGAAGACACCGGAGGCATTGTCGCCACTAACAGTCAGTTGATTAGCACCCAAACCCTCAATTCTTAGGTCATCGGTGATTGCCAGTTCGCCTGAAGTCAAGGTAATCGAATCTGGTGTGGCATCTGTAAAAACTGAACTCTCAAAGGTAATAGTATTCAGACCGGGCAAGGCATTGGCATTTAAAATGGCTTGACGTAACGATCCAACTCCGCTGTCATTGGTATTTGTAACGACGGTATTGGTGTCAATGGTAAAGTTGACATCTGAGATGTCGAAAAAGATGTTGTCGGCTGCTTCGACCTTAATGCGAGCATTGCTAGTGTTCAGGAGCGGAACCGTTATACTCGCGGAGCCATCATTAGGGGTGTTAGTAGCCAGTACCGTAGGGAACGTGTTGCCTCCATCCGTAGACAAGAGGATGTTAACATTAGCCGCATTAATTGAACCTCCGGCTGTTCCAGCAACATCCCACGTTACAGTCTCCGTCGCCCCCCCCGTCCAGGTTTCCGCTGTATTATTACTGGTGACTTGGAATGGTGTTCCCGTATCGATCACCGTCAGTTTTACATCGTCTGTATTGACTCCGCCGCCACCGCTTCGGTTATCTCGCGCGATGACGCGGAAGTTCAACTCGCGATTGGTGGTGGGGAGTTTTTCCCCTTTGGTGGTGGTGTTATTGAGTATGTCGGAAAGCTGAGGGAAAGTGCGCGTTGGGTCGGGGGTGGGGGTAAATGCTCGAAACAGAGGACTAGAACCGTTGTCTGGAGCGGATAGAGCTTGTTGCTTCCTGTCGGAACCCAAGTCGCGCTGTTCCCAGGTATAGGTCAGCAAATCGCCATCTGGATCGGAGCCTGTAGCCGTGAGTCTGAAAGGTGTGCGTGCTGGAATGGTGTAGTCGGCTCCGCCGTTAACAATTGGGATTGCATTGCCAGTGGGAGTAATTGTTGCCGCGTCCTTACCCACTCCCGTGGTAATCGTTTCACGAATTTGGTCAAAACTGGCAGAATGAAAATATAAATTACGCCCTCCTTGTAAGTTGTCATCACCACAACTCCTATAAGCCATGATAGTCGAACCACTCCCAGGCTCATATGCTGCTTCGGGACGGTACTGCTTTGGATTACAACCTGCCCCATTCCAGGTATGGTCAGCTCCAAATTGATGACCGAGTTCGTGGGCAAGGGTAGTTAAACGACGCAAGTTAAATGACTCGTTCTCAATGAATCCGGTCACTCCTTTAGCTTTTTTGCCGGATACGCCAACTTTTCCAGAAGCCCTACCACCGAATCCATTGCTAGAAAATAGATGCCCGATATCGTAGTTAGAATCACCAATAACTTTATCGATATTTTCTTGATTTTCGTTGACTAGGATTACCTTGTCCTTAGTCTCTTCTGAATAAGGATCGGTGTTCGGATCGGTGTATATAAGCTTGTCATTGTCGCCCACTAATTGCAAGCGAATTGCGAGTTCAGGTTCGTAGATTCCGTTGATAAAGTTAATAGCTTTAACGATCGCCGCCTGAGCCGATTCAACAGTACCGCCGTTATTCTGGGTATACTCTGCCGTAGCGGCAACTGCTAGTTGATAGGTATACAGCTCAGTGCCCGAAGACTGGGACAAGGATAGATTAGATGCAAGTTGTGCTACATCAGGAGCATTAGAGGAAATGGACTCCTCTATATCGTTAAACAGAAAGTTTGAATCGATGGAGCTGTCTGGAAGAGAAAAATCTAGAGGCAGTGCTAAATCTTCTTGAGAGTGACTAATATAGAGGTCATCATTCAGATCGGAAAAGGGATCGATGTAGAAGCTACCTGAAGGTGATAGCACCTGAGCATGAAAACCTGCTGGGGTAAAATCAAAACGCACCGTGGCTGCTGGATCGTCAATTCCCTGACCGCTATAGGTTTTGATGTTGGGGAATTTCTCAGCGAGAGCCGCTTCCATAATGGGAGACTCTACAATCTCGAAACTAGAGAACGTCCCATCCGGCATGGGCAAACTGATTTCTAAAGGTGCTTGAGTAGCATGGGTCGTAAACTCCATAGGCGCAGTTGCCAGCGTGGATTGAAGTAAGTCTGCATCTAATGCGAACGCTTCAAATTGGTGATCTTGGATGAAGTTTTGTGCTTCTCCTCTGGCTTGTGAAACTCCATCTAGCGCTTGCCAAAGTCCTTCTGGAGAGTTCAATTCCTGATGCTCTTGTATTTTCATCGTGATTTTCTCTTGAAATAATGTGTCTCGAAGCAGCTAAATCCCGCTATTTCCCCACCCAAAACCTACGGACGAATCGACGAGTTCGTTCAAATATTTGTCATTGAAAAAGTGAGAATGTTCTGCAAATCCCCAATGCCTTGAATAAGCATTGTTGACGAAATCGGAGTGCCTCCTCCGTTGAATTTACTGATTTTGGCGATCGATACAGGGTTTGAATCGCAATCGTCTGGATTGGTACGCGCTGGGGATTCCAGCGAGGCTATTCGTTCCTACCTTTTTCCTCGGAAGCCGTGCGAAATCGTCCCTTACCCGATCGAGACTCGATCGCATTTGTCGCTGTATTCATTTTTTTCAGGACATTTCACTGCTGCCACTTTTTTTCCGGCGAGCAAGATGCTTGCACTAATTGTCCTAATGTGGCTGAATATGGCTATATGTAATACAGCTTCACGCAGAATCGGTATAAACTTTACGAAAATCAGACCCCTCAAACGCTTGAAACTTCGTTCTCAACGGTCGTACCCATTAGGCTACATTTTCTGGGTATATTTTTGAGACTTACAAATCAAACAAGATTGAAGCTTCAGGAGACTTACCCCGACACTTTTAGGGAAAGCGTATAATTTCCGAGGCTAATACAACTCGAAAGCCAGATATAGAATTTAGTTTAAAGGGGATTTTTCTGCCGGATATGAGAATAAATAATTACATAAGAGATAGCAATCCGCTAGAGACTTTACACTAAGTTCTTCAAACAAATACAGAACCCATCTGGGTGTGAATAAATTGTAAAGTTTTCGAAAATTTATCCCGCCCAAGCTTGAGTTCTATCAGTATTTTTCCGAATAAAAAAGCCAACATGATCGAGAATCAGTAAAGCTCTATCGTATTTTTGTAAAGCACTCTTCAACTTCCGATATTTTCTCAAGAATCATATGGACATTCCCTTTTGTTCGCTGGCACGTATTCCGTACATTTACTGAGAATTTTATGATTGACAAATATTCTCTTTTCATATACAAGTCAGTGCGACCAGAAGCTTGGATAAACTGATTTACAGTGCGTACACAAGCATTCCGGTACTTAACCTAAACTTCAGTTTTTTACAAAGGTCGCTCAAATGAAAGGTTTTTCCTTCGCTTAAAGCTGACATTTTCGTCGTGAATTATTTCCTCGGGAACGAATCATTGGCGAAGCATTTGCTCGTTCGTGTAGTGTTCAGTTCAACACCTCAAGGGGTTCAACAAAGTCAATAAATGCCGATCCCTTCTTCTTCTAAACAGCCGTAAAGTTTGCGCTAGTAATGTTTTCGGCTTTTACCCACTTCAGTGTTGCGAGAAGGTCATCACTACCCACCATGCTAATTTGGGTAAAGAATTCGTTCCCATTGTTTCCTTGAGTGACGGACAGTCGATCGAAGGTGAGACCATTTTTCAATCCCAGTAAATCTTTACCCACATCGAATTGGGCAATAACCGTTACGCCGTCGCCGGGATTCAGGACAAATCGATCGCTGCCACTGCCGCTATAAACGGTATTGTTACCGGAACCCGCATCGATGTAGTTATCGCCTTCTGCGGCGTAGATTAGATCGTCTCCACCGTTGGTTTCAATGCGATCGCTCGCTGCCCCACCATAGATCGTGTCATTTCCGTGGAGGGTATTGATACTGTTGTTTCCTGTTCCTGTAGTGATGATGTTATTGCCCTCTGCGGCAAAGATTTGGTTGTCGCCATCGCCGACGGTGATGATATCCGCTTTTGAACCCCCGTAGATGAGGTTATCTCCCTGTCCGGCGGCGACGGTGTTTTCGCCTTCTCCGGCATAGATTTCGTTATTGCCGTTACCCAGGGTAATGGCATCGTTTCCGGGTCCGGCGTAAACGGTATTGTTTCCATTGCCTGCGGTGACAGTATTGTTGCCTTCTCCGGCATCCAGGCGATTGGTTCCGTCTCCTGCGGTGAGGGTGTCATCTCCTAAGCCACCTTCGAGGGTATTGTCTTCTTCTGCGCCATCGAGGACATCGTTACCCTCACCCCCTCGGAGGATGTCGTTGCCTGCATCGCCGAAGAGTTGATCGTTTCCGTCGTTCCCCCAGAGGACATCGTTGCCGTCGTCGCCTTTGAGTGTGTCGTCGCCCAATCCGCCGTCGAGTTCGTCTTTTCCAGCCAAACCGCGTAGACTGTTGTTGCCGTTGTCGCCGACGAGGAAGTCGTTGAAGTTGGAACCTTCGAGGTTTTCGATGGAGTCGAACTGGTCGCCGGTGGCATCTCCTGCCCAACCATTTTTCTGGAGAAGGCTGGCAGATACGCCGGATGGGGCATTGAAGTAGGAGGCGGTGTCGTTGCCGTCCCCTCCGTTGAGGAAGTCCGCCGGCCACCCGTTGCCGGAACCGCCGATGAGGAGGTCGTCTCCGGCATCGCCGTTGAGGGTGTCGTTTCCGGCAGCACCCTCAAGCGTGTCACTACCATTTGCGCCTGTGAGCACGTTATCCGCACCATTCCCAACAAGGGTATCTGTTTGTTGGGAACCGATTAAGTTTTCGATATTTTGCAGTACGTCGCCTTCTGCATCTCCACCGGAGGCAATCTGCCGTTCGAGATCGATCAATACGGCTTCTTCAGACTCTAGATAAGATGCCGTATCGCGACCCTCCCGACCATCTAATAGGTCTCCTCCAGCTAACCCGCTGAGGACGTTATCGCCTGCATCGCCAATTAACGTGTCATCGTAAATCGAGCCTTCTAGGTCTTCAATGGACTCGAAGGTATCTGCAAGGTCATCAGAGAAGATGATGGTGTCATTGCCTGAAACGGTGTCATTGCCTGAAACAAAAACGATATCGTCTGTATCTTCACCCGCACGACCGATTCCTTCGGTCAAACTGGCAAATACACCTATCCCCTCTGTGGGATTAGTGATTTCACCAGTATTGGTATCGTCTGAAGGTTGGATTTTTGCGTAGTTGCGATAGGATGCGGTGTCGCGACCCGAACCGCCTTGTAGCGTATTGGTTCCAATCCCACCTCCTAGGGTATCGTCACCCGCACGACCGTCAAGTCGATCATCTCCTTTCAAACCGCTAAGGATATTGTTAGCCGCATCACCGATGAGGATATCTGCATCTTGAGATCCTTCCACGTTTTCAATGGACAGGAATACATCGCCTTCTGCATCGCCTCCAGATGCTGTATTTTGCTCCAGATTGACCGATACACCTTCCGGCGATGTGGCGTAGGACGCAGCATCACTATCCTCTCCTCCGTCTAATAGATCGGCATCTGCACCGCCGACTAATAGATCCTCACCACTACCACCTCGAAGTGTGTCTCGACCTTGGAGACCCCCTAAAACGTCATCTTGAGCATTACCAACGATACTGTCGTCGTGGTTGGAACCGTCTATTTGTTCGATCGAGTTGAGGGTGTCTCCAGCAGCATCGCCGGTGAATACGCCAGTTTCCAAATTGATGGAAACCGATGCTAATGCGGTTTCGTAGCTGGCAACGTCAACACCATCTCCTCCCTCCAGCAGATCCGCTCCAGATCCACCAATTAGCAGATCGTCATCTTCACCGCCATTCAGCGTGTCCTCACCGTCACCTCCATCAAGTCGATCTTCGCCAGTCCCGCCATTCAGGAGATCGTTACCGTTAGTGGCTTCTAATAGATCGTCGCCAATACCGCCATCTACAACGTCGTTACCATTACCAGCACGAAGGAAATCATCTCCCGCACCGCCTGAGAGGTCTGCGGGGACGAGAACCGCGATGGGTAAGGGATTGTTATTGGCATCGACTTCGAGGGGGTTGAGGTCGATAACATCATCTTCGAGACCTCCCTTAGCAATAATCTTGGTAACGTTCTGTTTTTCTTGGGTAACACCAAAAGCAGAGATGGAAAAGATTTCATTACCTTCCAAATCAGGCTTTTGCTGGACAGTAAAGATTTCCGCGCCATCTTCTGTGTTGCCTGCATTTTCGCGCAGATGGGCTAGTGAACCCATATAGAGTTCGATGACACCAGTACCATCGGTTGCTAAAATGGGCTGTGGTACTAGATCATCGCCACCATCACCATCACCACCAAACGACAACAGCGTGACTCTGGGACTGCTAGTGCGGTAAGTTTTAGAAAACCAGCCTAAACCCACTTTGACTGAAGCGTTTAGACCTGCGGTTATCTGACCTGAAATGTCGAAAACACTGCCCAAATTGTTGAAGTCGTTCAAACGAACTTTGTTATCGTCGCCACCATTCAGGTCGAAGCCAATCGTTCCGGTAATATCACCACCGACCTTAGCTTTAGCAAGAACTGCATCTAACTCACCGAAGGCTTCGAGACCCAATGATAGTGAAACTTCGTCCTCTGGTTTATCGGTGATGAAAAAACCTTGAGCCAGATTGTTGTTCTGGATTCCAAAGGTATCGTATCCAAACTCGAAGGGCTGAATTGTTGCATCAAATTTTCCTTTGAGTCCGCCAAATAAGAAAGGTGGAATGATTGGAAATTTTAACAATGTAAGTTTTTCTTCCTCTTCATCACCCCCAAAGTTGATCGATAAACCTGGTGTTTCATAGGTCAAAAGATTAACATCTTTTCCTAAAAGAAAGTCAAAAGCTGCTGTGGGTTCAGTTAAAATAGGAAATTGCAATCCTTTTCCAGGAATTGTCGTAATAAATGTTTCTTCCTTGCTATTATCTGGAAGTTGCTCTTCAACAGAAGGAGCTGTTGCCGTAACGTTTGGGGTTACACTACTCAGCTTCAAGTTGGAGTCGAGAATATTTTCGCCTCCCAGATCGAAGCTGCCGAATTTGATGGGTGGCAAGCTGCTATTTTTAGGAATATCGTTGATGAGGCTGCTAATCTGCCCGACTGATTCAATGAACTTTTTATCGTCATCATCGATTACACCTAAACCCTCAAGAATATCTTTTGGTGTAAATTTTTTAACTTTTAGATCGATCTCTTTGTTCAGGAAGTTCGCTATCTTTTCAATGGGTTGGGTAATTTGTTGAACATTTCCTAGAATCGGTTTGGCAAAATCGCTAAAAAACGAGCCAAGATTGAGTTCGACATCGTTAAATGAAACATCTGGAGTGCTGCCACTTTCCAGAAAAGACCAAGACACATTAAAATCTGATTCGATCGAGGGAAGTTTGGTAGAACCCTCAATACTAGTCACTAAATGTAAGTTTAGATCGGCGGAGCCATCGGGGGTGAAGCGCAGATTACTCAATTCATCTAGTGTTAACTGATTATCTCCATCTTCTCCGTCATCTAAATCAACAGAGAATTCAATTTTGCTGTCTTGATTTGTTGCCTGAAGCTGTAGAGGTCCCAGATTTGCTGTTGCTTGGGGAAAAGATGGAATCAGCGAGATGCTAAGGTCTTCTGTGGGTGAGGTATCAAAGAAAAACTCATTCGCAGCAGTGTCAACGCCAAAACCCAAATTAAAGGTATAGCCAAAGTCAATTGATGCTGTTGGGTCGCTAAAGTTAAGTCCGAGTCCGGGAAGACCGATGTCAGGGAGCCACGGGATGTTGAAGAGTTCCGTCTGACTGCCTAGCGTTAAGTTAAACTGAACGACAGAACCATCTATGAGGATTGCGATATCCTCCTTCGAGACATCAGTTCCAGCATCATCGGAATCTTGGAGTATTCCTTCACGACTCAGTAATTCAAACAGAGCAGTCTGGATTTCATCAACCGTGGCTTCTGTACCATTTCCAAGTTGCGCGAATGTTTCGCTGAGTTTAGTGCTTAAATTTCCGAGGAATTGCAACCCACCACCTTCAGCAACTGCATTCGCTTCGCTAACTTCATTAACTGCCAGTGCTTGACTTGCCTGAAGAGTGGGACTAGCAGCACTACTCGATTGAAGTTCAGCAACTGCATTCGCTTCGCTAACTTCATTAACTGTCAGTGCTTGACTTGCCTGAAGGGTGGGACTAGCAGCACTACTCGATTGAAGTAAATTGACAAAGGGTATTTTGGCAAAAATTGGGTTGGTTTTCGACTGGAAATCGGCTAGTTTGTTTATATTCTGTAGTGTGTTGAGACCTATTGTCTGTTTTGGAGGCTCATTCGCTACGGTAAAGGTGTAAGCTCCACTCCAGTATGAACCTGTATCTTGGGACTGATCGTTAACAGCAGGGCTAAAATCATCACCAGCAATAACGATGTGATATTCTCCTGGTTGGCTTAAAATACTGTTCCAGGTCGCTTGGTCTGGTTGCCACTGTGTAACATTACTCAGTTGAAGTTGTCGTAAAAACTGAGAGAAATCACTATTGAATACAAGAACTTGAAAAGCCTCGTTGGCATTATCATTACCTTTTTCCCAAGTAAAAATTGGCGGGCTACTACTATCATTCGGCAGAAAGTTTATTAACTGCTTATTTTTGTCTGGAGCAATAGTTTGATTGTTAAAAACAATGTTTTTTAAGTGTGGCGAAACACCATATTCCTCGAAAATAGACCCTAATTTTGCTCGCCTAGCGTTATCCGAGCCATTTGTAGTTATAGGGAATTCAGGGATCTCAATTTCATGAGGGTTGTTATAGAAGTAATCCCACACATCATCGAGTCGATCTAGAGAGGAAATCTTGTTGTTGAGAATTTGATATAATTTCTCATGACTTATTGCGATGCGGTCGTGTAGCTCATTTGCAGGATCTGCCAAATCCCACAAAATCCGTAGTACAGATGTTTCATCACCTTCACCAAGGTTGGCAGAACCTTCATGCGTTTCTATATTGACCCGACGATTTATTGCCTGTGTATCGACTAAGTCATTGACTCCTGGAACATTGGGTAACTTCCTCTCCTCAGCCGTAACACGCTGAATAGCCTGTCCTAAATAGCTAGCAAGTCCTTCAGACCATGCCAAGCGAGCGCCAACATCCTTATTACTATATTTGGTGATATTGCTTTCTCCAGGATTGTGATTGAACTCTCCAGTAGGGTGGCTAATTAATCCATCTATCTCTGCTAAAAAATGACCATACTCATGATGAATCAAATCCCAATTATCTGGGTCATTAGAAGTGATAGCTATCCTTTCTGCTCCACCAAACTGATAAAACGATACTTCTTCTTTGTCAAATGGAAAGAACACTCGCAACTTAGGATGCTTCTTAGGAACTGGTGGTGTTCCTCGAACACTTTCTGTTTCTGCATACTGTTCAGCCGTGTAGAGGGCATCATGAATTGAAAATGCTAGTTCATCCTCAGTACGAGGTATAGTAAAAGTCTTGAAATTATTTGGACCACGATATTCCAACAATGGAGGAACGGCATCATCATCATTAAAAAAAGATCCATGGCTTATCTGATGTAATTTGCTATTAGCCTTGATCTCTATAAAAAATGGTTGATTTCCTAAAGAAGGGATAGAGTATTTTCCTTTAGAGTCAGTATAATCAGAACCAATCGTTTTCAAATCATTCTTATTAACAGCCGTAACACTTGCTCCCCTAACAGGATGCTTTTTATTTTTACTATCAGTCCAATAAATATTTCCTATTATATCTGCTTTCTCGATCTGAATAACTTGACCATTCAAAGTAATCGTTGTTCTATCATCCTCACCCCTCAACCTCTGAATTGCCCCTACGTGTAACCCTACACCACTCACTACTGCTGAAAAAATTGCTCCTTCATCCCCAGGTGCATCTAATTCATTAACTTGAGCATCCACAAAATGACCATATTCTTCTAAAAAAACATCTACGATCGCCCCTAAATTTCCTTGATTCTCCTCCAAATACTCCGCAGACAAATAAATCGTATTCGTCGCCGCAGCAAATGCCCCATTTGCCCCATTCAACTCTGCTGAAGAACGAACTTCAATCGGTGGAAACGCCGCAAAATCTCCTACCCACCACTGCTGACGCAACTCTTCTAATCGTTCGGCATTCAATCCCTCACCAAAAGCCAGTGTCATTTTGCTTGCAAACTCTTCATCAACCGCAAATGCTGTCAAAAGCTGCTGTGCCTTCAAAACTGCGGTATCAAGAATAGAGGCGGAGAGGAAGTTAGAGCTAGAATTGAAAATCTGATGAGTTTGCATGGCGCGGTCTCCTGAAATAACAGATACTTTGAATTCCGGTTGTTACAACCCCTTGGGACTTTTCGTTCTTACCAAACTTTTCCCAATTGGGTTAAAAAGGGGTTAATGAATCGGAGAATTTCAGGAAATATTCGCACGCTTTATCCCATCTAAATAGTCTTTTTCCGTAAACTTTACTAAAAGAAAATATAAATTTTTTATTTATTTATTTTATGTAAAGTTCGTAGTTTTTTGAAGAAAATACTCTCGTAGTCATACGCTTTTGTTTAATCGATTTTAAAAAAATAGATAAACAATCAGTATTGCTTTATTAAAAAATGATGAAGGGAAATAGAAATTACCAATTTAAATCGGAAATTCCACTGAATCCGCTTTGGCTTGGCTCATTCAATTCCGTACATTTACTGAGAATTCGCAAGCCAACAAGTTTGAACTTTTGTTAATCTTTGCTATGAAGCTCGATCTCATCGATATGGGGTTCAAGCCGGTTTCTGACTTTTGTCAGTCAACCTGCTCATGCTAGATGCAGCAGCCAGCAACCTGATTTTCGACCGTCCGGTATTCAAGTGATTTTCGGATGGTTAAAAAGATCGCCCGGCCAGAAATTCTCGCCGGGCGACCGTGTGCTACTCCAGCACACTCTTGGCCAACTCACCCCACACCTAGTAATCTGAATAGGTAGCACAGAGCAGCATACTGGCAGCCTACCCTTGATGGTCACTAAAAATATCCGCATCGTCGGTTACTTACCGCCCCCTTTCCACCAGAAATTACGCGAGTACACCCAAACTCACGATCTCAGCGAAAGTGCCGCCCTCGTCCGCATCGTCAAGCAGTTTTTCGAGCCGGATGCTCCATCGGACGACTCGGAATCTCGCTTGGAGCGCGAACTGGCATCCCTCAGAGAAGAAATGACTCAGATGCAGCAGCGCCTGGGAGTTCTCGAAGCAGCACTGGCGACTCAAGGACGATCGAGAAGTTACTCTCAATCCCGAAATTCTGCATCGACACGTCCGGCTCCTACCCTACGCTCGCAAACTTCAGCCAACCTCGCCCGACGGCTGGGAGTGACCGCCGAAAGTCTCAAAGAAGCCTTGGGGAAAGGGGAGGAGCATTTCAAAAACTGGACGAAACACCGCGACCCCGGTTCGAGAGCTTGGGTGGCGCGAGATGGACGTTTTCATCCCCTCTAAAATCACTTCCTTTTCGCACGGGTCTACAGCCACAAAAACTCTCAAACTGAGTGAAACCTCAGCGGTCATCATCGAGGGAAACCGCCCCCAACTCCCGCAACGACGATCGCTGAGCCTCAGTTAACCCCGTCGCACCAGCAAGATTTACCCCCTCATAGGGTCTGGGAACTCTCAATGTTGCCGTACACATCCCATTCTCCAGGTACCAAACCCGAATCGTTCCATCCAAACTACCAGTGGCGAGTGTCCCTCCTTGCGGGCTAAATGCCACCGAAAACACCCCAGCCGTATGTCCGGTCAACACCTGCAAGCATTTCCCCGTTGCCACATCCCAAAGGCGAACCCGATTGTCGGCACATCCACCTGCGACTATCTTGCCATCGGGACTAAATGCCACGCCAAAAACCCGATCGGGTTGCTCCCAAACCCCAACGCACTCCCCCGTTTCCACCTGCCACAAACGCACGGTGCGATCGTCGCTGCCACTGGCAAAGAGGATTCCATCCGGGCTAAAAGATACTGAAAAGACCCAACGGGTATGCCCGGATAACGCCTGTCGGCATTTCCCCGTCTCCACGTCCCAAAGCCGCAGCGTACTATCGCCACTACCACTAGCTAAGGTGCCTCCGTCGGGGCTGAAGGATAACGAAAAAACCCGTTTGGTATGCCCCGCCAACTCCTGTTGGCATTTCCCCGTCTCCACTTCCCAAAGGCGAATCGTGCAGTCTTCGCCGCCACTGGCGAGGGTGCGTCCGTCCCGGTTGAAGGTCACATCCCAGACTTGATTGGTATGTCCGCGCAAAATTTGTCGGCATTGCCCGGTTTCGGTCTGCCAAAGACGCACGGTGCGATCGTCGCTGCCACTAGCAAGCTGGGTTTCATCCCCACCGAAGGCGACGGCAAACACCCAATGAGAATGCCCGGTCAACTCCTGTCGGCATTGCCCGGTGTCTGCGTCCCACAGACGAACGGTTTGGTCATCGTGACCGCTGGCGAGGGTTCGGCCGCTGGGACTGAAAGCCACAGACCAGACTCGATGGACGTGTCCCTGCCACACTTGCAAACAGTCCCCCGTTTCCCCCTGCCAAAAGCGAATCGTTCGATCTAAACTGCCACTTGCGAAGATACATTCTTCCTGGGAACTCCCATCTGGCTGCGGTAGGAACGCGAGGGCTTGAACCCAATGAGTATGTCCGGTACACAGATGCAGGCATTCTCCCGTTGCCACCTCCCACAAGCGAACGGTGCGATCGGCACTGCCACTTGCAAGAACCGTTCCATCGGGGCTGAAGGCGAGGGCTTGAACCCAATGGGTGTGTCCGGTACATACCTGCAAACAGTTCCCGACATTTTCGTTCTCCCCGACATCCTCGCTCTTCCCGATCTTTTTGCTCTTCCCGACATCTTCGCTCTCCGCGACATTTTCGTTCTCCCTGACATCTTCACTCTTCCCAACATCTTCGCTCTCGAAGTCGATCGAATCGATCGACCACAGGCGGACGGTACGATCTAAACTGCCGCTGGCGAGGGTATTCCCATCGGGGCTAAAGGTCACCGAATAAACCCAGCCCTCGTGTGCGGACCAGACCTGCAAGCATTGTCCGGTTTCAACATCCCACAGGCGAATAGTTCCATCGGCACTACCGCTGGCGAGAACGTTTGTTGGGGAGGATTTCCCATCTTCCAGGTCGCGCGACTCAACAGGACGAACATTTTCCAGGTCGCCCGACTCAACAGAACAAAAGTTTTCCAGGTCGCGCGACTTAACGGGACGAAATGCCACCGATAGCACTTGGTCGGTATGGCCGGTCAACTCCCGCACGCATTGACCCGCATCCACATCCCACAGGCGAATGTTTCCATCGGCACTACCACTGGCAGCAATGTCCCCATCGGGAGAGACAGCCACCGACCAAACCTCGTCTCGATGCCCTTGGCAACAGTGGCGGCATTGACCGGTTTCAACATCCCACAGGCGCAGGGTTCGATCGAGACTGCCACTAACCAGGGTGCGTCCATCGGGACCGAACGCCAAAGAGCGCACCCAATTGGTGTGACCGCGATAGCTGACCATATGTTGCCGGTCGGCGACTCGCCACAGATGGATATCCCCGTGGCTGTCTCCGGTGGCTAACCCAGTGCCATCGGGACTCAAGGCGATCGACAAGACATCGGCAAAGCGTTGGATAAAGGTGGGGTTGACGAAATGCGCCCCGGCAAAATTCACCCGATGCAGCGTTACCCCTTTGAGATAGGCCTGTCGGATCGTCAAGCCGGAAAAGTCGTATCCCTCGACGGTTTGATGCCGATCGCATAACAGGTTTAACAAATTTCCCGCCGCGTAGCCAGAGGTGAGGTGGGGTTGTCCGCGCCAGGTTTGCAGGGCGGTTTTCCACTGTTGGTCTGAGAGGGTTGCCCCGTCGGAGATGGGCTTGAGAATTAGGTTTGTTTGCGCGTCTCGCACGTAGTCCCTCGCCGTTGCTTGAATGAAGGGATAGCGATCGAATAGGTGGAAGGTTCCCGATCGCAACTCGGAGATCGTATCTTTCACCAGGCGATCGATGGCGTATTCCATTACCACGTTTTGCAGGGTGAATCCTGCCGGTCCCCGTTCGACGATCGAGCGACGCACCAAGGCTTCGATCGCCCCCAGGAGTGTGGGAATTGTTGCAGTCGGCACGATGGCTTCGTGCAATTCTCCGACGGTGGTGGGTTCTCGCCAAATCGCTAGCCAAGTTGCCACATCTCGTTCTAGGGTGGAGAGACGCTCGAATTGCCCGTCGAGCAAATCGCGAATATCTCCAAACACGGCCGCCCCCTGGGTTAGGAAGCGGGAGACATCCCCGAGGAATAGGGATTCGATGCCATGGGCGACTAGCTTTAAGGCTAAGGGATTACCGCCGTATCGATCGAGAAGCGATCGGGTGGGCGCACTATCGCAGATGCCCTCGGCTTGCAAGATTTTCAGACCTTCTTCAGTGGGGAGTCCGGTGATTTGCAGCGACCTCACGGGTCGATCGCGTCCTTCGAGGCGAGTCATTTCTTGGGGTTTTTCCCGACTGGTGAGAATCAGGCAACTGCGATGGCGCAACTCGCCGATGGCTTGGAAGAGTGCCCCATATCCGGCAAACCCGTCTCGGTAATGTCCGCCTACGGCTTGGGGTTGCAAAATGGTTTCGACGTTATCTAAGACGATGAGGCCGCGAGTTTGGGTTAAATGTTGAATCAGGGTTGAGATTAAATCCTCTAACGAGGTCGGCAAATTGGGGGGTTGGGGATGGGAGAGGGAACGAATCAACCCGGTCAGAATGTCTTCGACGGGGGGCGCGTTTCGCAGGGAACGCCACGCCACGCATTCAAACTCGCTGGTGTGAGGTAAGGGGGTGGATTCTTGGGTCAACTTCCCAGTAGCTTCTGCGGTCGTCCGATGGTTTTCTCCAACGATGGGTTTTTCCACGATCCGATCGACGAGTTTGGCGGCTAGAGTGGTTTTGCCAATGCCCCCCATGCCGATGAACGCCACCAGACGACAGCCATCGCTCGAAACCCACCGTTCCAGGGTATCGAGTTCTGGGGTGCGACCGTAGAAACTGAAGACATCGGGGACTTCTCCCCAATTGATTTGCACTTTGGGGCGGATTTTGGGGGAACTGTTCTGCGGGTTCTCCACCCGGCTGTAGTCTTTCTTGTCGAGAACCAGGTCGAAAGCCTGGAAAATATAGTCGAGGGTGCGTCGGTCTACGCGATGTTGGGCTTCGAGAACTTTGGTGACGGTTCCTTTATCGAGTCCGGTGCGAAAACTCAGGGTTTCGATCGATAGTTTTTGTCCGTCGTTTTCGTCTTCTTCCACTCGCGCGATCGCCTCTCGCAGTTTTTCCTGTCCTTGAGGGGTGAGGACAACGCCTCGTTTTCGCCGACCGGGAGAAGATGCCATAGACGTGCATTGAGAACTTTCCTCTTGATTCTAGAAGGAGGTCAGTTCTAATGGAAACCAGCGCTCGACAGCACGAATGAGATCGAATCCGGTTAAATCACCATAATTCAGGGTCGGGAGTACCAGGAGGGGAGCTGAGGAAGCACTAGGGAGAAAGTGACTCGTGGAATTTACATGTCATGGTTAATTACCCGGAGCCGAGCTGATAAGCGCTTCGGAATTTAGCTTCGAGCTCGAACATTGACCGCACAGAGTTGGGTTCTGACTGCGACCTGTTCTGTAATCCACTCGGCCGCTGCATATCTAGCCGGTTCCAAGTTTTTCGTGGGGGGTTGCTCTGCGGCGATCGCCCCTAGGAGTTCTTCAAGGGGGTTCTCTGGTCCCTTCTGGCTACTGAAGATAATCGGTCGATCGAGGGATGGTAATTCTAGCCAATGGAAATCAGTTGCCCCCACGGTCGCAAATACCTTAATGATGTCTTGCCCTTCTTGGTATCCATTCGGTAAATTGGCTTGCAGGGGTAGCAATTCTTCTTGTCCTGGGTCAAAGGTGATAAAGTTTCCTCCGCCATAGGGATAGACTTGCTCGATACTCCAATCGGGTTGTATGGCGAGTATCGTGACATTGAGGGGTTGAAAGGAATCATTGCGGATACGCACGAATACCCAATCACCCACATTGAGGGTTGGTGTATTGCCGGGGTCGGTAAATGGTTGGGGTTCTGGCGCTTCAACGAGGTCGTAGTCTGTTTGCGTTCCGGCTAACTCTACGGTAAAAGCGAGTTTTTCTCCGGGTGAATTTGATTTGTGATAGTAATTGTCAAGCTGTTGGACGGCACGATATTTTGCCAAATGAACTAAGCGCATCATGACGCTCGCAGCCGCATCTACGTCACTAAACTTGAGAGCGGGTCGTAAGTTTTTAATGGGTGTGCCGCTCGGGTCGCCAATCTCGTACTCACCTTTTGCGTTCAAACTAATTTGGTAATTGGCAGCTTCATCTTCAGAGGCGAATTCGAGCCAACCTTGAGAAGTTCTCATTACTTCCGAGAGGATTTCCAATGCTTGAGACTGAATTTTATAAATGTCTGGTGGTAATTCTTGTTCGGTTTGGGAAAATAGACGTATTTTTTGAACTAATTTGAGAGAGCGAGGATTGATTAAGAGTGCTCGATCGCCTTGTTCGATGGGTTCATTGCGAAAGATTTCTCTGAGTTCGGACCAAGATTGGGTCGCTCCGAGTTCGGTGATTTCAGCTAAAGCCAATCGCTGTTTAACTGAGGTAAAATCTGTCGTGCCATGAGGATAAATCGCAAACTGCGCGCCTTGGCGAAGACCTTGAGCTTGGCCGGCATTGAGTAAAAGCTTTCGATCGGCTTCGATTTCAATAATATTGACGGTATACTCAATAGAGGTGATATCGCTTTCAAAGACAATACGATCGCCTTCTCCTTGCAGTTGGGGAGTTTGCCTTTCAAACTGGCTATTTATCTTTGCAAAGATGCGATCGTGGAGGACTTTGTAGGTGAGTCCAGGTTCAAGGGAGTAGAGGGCATCGAGTAACCAATAGGTGAGAGCGCCATTTTTCTCTTGACCGTTGAAAGCATATTCATAGGCAGACTCATTTGGGCGACAGGCAGCTAAGAGAACGTAGCCTTTGGGTTGAGGCAGCCAGCCACTTCCGAGAGTGAGATTGCGAGTGTCTGGTGTGGTTAGAGCTTCCCAGGTTTGGATTAATTCTGCCTCAGTTGCAACCAGGCTTTCTGTCGGTTTGACTGTGGTATCGATGGTGTCTAATCCCCGAATATCGCAGTCATCTCCTCGGGTGGCTCCCCCGGAATGACAACTATCAAGGACGAGGGTAACAATTAATCCTTTATCCACCATTCTTTCGAGAAGTTTGGCTAATTCAATGTCCCGGAGATAGCGTGCGGTAGAGTTGCCAATATCGGTGGGAACGAGGGTTTCATCGATACCGTATTCTCCCTTAAGTTGGGGGTAGTTGGTTTTGGCACGACCTCCATGACCGGAATAATGGATGTAGAGTTGGTCGCCGGGTTGGGCAATGTCCGTTAGACGAGCGAACATGGCAACCATATTTTCATAGGTTGGCCACTTCTCTGGTGGTTCTGATGGTTGGGGTTGACCGATGTTGGAGGCTGTGAGGGTGAAGATTCGATCGTCTGGTACTTTGAGTTTTAGTTTGAGGAAGTCGGCGACGTGGTTGATATCGCGGACACATCCACTGAGGTTTGAGTAGGAGCTTCCGTCGGGGAGTTGGTTGGGGAGGTAGCAGTCTATTCCTATTAGTAGGGCGTATAGGTTTGGTTTTGGATTGGTTCGATCAGCCATTTTTTTCTTACTTTTAGAGATGGGTTTATGTTTAAGTCCTGGCGTTATGGCTCAGTAACATTTTCAAAATTCTTGCAGAGATGACGATCGCCATTTTTCACTCTAATGTTATTTTTCAGATAATCCCTTATTCGCTTACAACCTATAGTCAGCAGTTGATCTACATCCCCCATTTGCCATTGCCAAACAGCATCATCTGAAACGGTAAATAAAAACTGCCCATTTTGGCTAAATCTTAGTTGTTCAACTGCTGTCTGATGTTTTAGTTTGGTTATTTCCTGACCCTGTAAATTCCATAGGCGAACTATACCATCTTCTGAGGCAGTAACTAAAAAATCGCCATCTGGACTAAACTGTGCATCTCTGATAAGAGCTGAATGGGGAAAATGTGCTTGTTTATTGCCTTCTAAATTCCATAAATGAGCAGCATTGCCAGTACTAAGCATAGCTAATGAATTTCCTTTAGGGCTAAATATAACATCTTTAATTGCATCAAAAGATTGTTTAAGTGGTTGCGGTAAAAGTTTTTGTTCTCGTAAATCAAATAAATGAACATAACCATCATTTGAGTTACTCGAAACAATAGCTAAAAATTGAGAATCTGGACTAAACCTAGGATATAGCCATGCAACAAAATCCAGATGTAAATTTAATAAATCTTTCTTCTTTTCTTGACTCTGCAAATCCCACAGGTGAGCTGTTCCATTGTCTGGTAGACCACTCATTGTAGCAATGAACTGACTATTAGGACTAAATCTTATTTCCGATATCTCATTTTGATGCTCTAGTTCTAATTTTAATGACCGATCTTCTTGTAAATTCCATACTCGAATTTTTCGATCTTCTGAAGCAGTAACTAGTAGTTTGCTGTTAGGGCTAAAACTAAAATCATCAATACTATCTGGATGGATTAATTGAAGTGGCTTTTGACTTTCTAAACTGTTCTTATCTTGTAAATCCCATACACGAACTATATTCTCCCCGTATGAGGAAGTAGCCAGTAGCTTTTCATTAGGACTAAATTTAAACTTTTGAACACCTTCTTGATGCTTGAGTTGAGCTAATTCGTTACCCTGCAAATTCCAAATGTGAATTACTTCATAATTTGAAACTGTGCCAATTAAATTTCCATTAGGACTAAATTTTGCCTGAGTTACCTTATCTAAATGATTCAGTGGTTTTGACTTTCCATTTTGCAAGTTCCACAGGTGAGCCGAACGCTCGTAATTCCAAGTAGCTAGATACTTAATTTTAGGACTAAATATTACATTTCCCTCTTGACGATCGAATTTCTTATATTCCTTACCTTGTAAATTCCATAGGTGTGCTGTTCCATCAGCTAAAGCTGTAGCAAGCAATTTATCATCCGGACTAAAATCAACGTCCACTACAGTATCTCGATGTACAAATTGTCCTAATTTATCACCTTGTAAATTCCACAAGTGGACTATCCCATCATTTGATACAGTAGCTAGAAGTTGACTTTTAGAGCTGAACTCTGCCATGTTAATCCCGCTGGTATGAGGTAATTGGGTTGATTCTTGAGTTGCTAAATTACCTCGATCCCGTAAATCCCATAATTCAACCAAACTATCACCTGATACTGTGGCAAGAAAATCACCATCATGGCTAAATTCTATTTCTTTAACCAATTCTTTATGAGGTAATTGTGCTAACTCTTTACCCTTTAAATTCCATAGACTAGCAATATTATCATTTGAAGTAGCTAGGAGATTTTCTTTAGGACTAAATCTTGCATTTTTTTCATCAATCATTTTTAGTGTTTGAGAATTCTGTAAGTCCCATAAAGCTATACCTTTATCCCAATCGTCAATAACAAGAAATTTCCCATCTGGACTAAACTCTACTTCTTTATAGAAATCACTACCTATATACGGTAGTTTTACTATTTTTTTACCTTGCAAATCATTTTGTACATCCCATAGACTAATGCCTTCGTATGAACCAATAGCAAGGAATTTCCCTTGGGGATGAAATTCAATATCAGAAACAGCACTCTGAGACTGAAATTTTGCTAACTCATTACCCTGTAAATCCCATAGACGAACGATCTGGATCTGTGAGACAGTAGCAAGAAGTTTACCATCGGGGCTAACTCTGACCAATTTTACTGGATACTCATGGTTTATCTTAGATTTTTGTTGCTTACCCTTTAAATCCCATAGGCGGGCTGTCCTATCATCTGATGCAGTAACTAAATATTGACCATTGGGACTAAATTTTACCTCATTAATTAATTGTTCATGTCCTTCTAAGCGATTAACTTCACTTGTTTGATAAATAACCTTGTATAAACTTTCTTTGACTTTAATTTGTAGTTTATTTGTTGGTTTAAAGACTTTTAAAAGTGGGTGCTTGAGTCCTTTTACTGCTTGTAGAGCTGCTATTAATGCTTCTAATTCTTGATTTGAAGTCCAAGACGATTCTGAGGAATCTCTAAAAGCATTGACCTGACCAATCAAAGCATTTCTTTGACCAATTAAAGCGATAAGAGAAAACACAAGTAAGATTGTAATTACACTAAAAGTAATACTCTGAACTTTTGCTATATTCCTACGACTTTGCTTAATACTACTTTCAACAAAATCAGCTTCCGTATCACTCAACCAATTATCACTAGACTTCAGGACTTTTTCTAATAAATTTATTCGAGGATTACTATCCCAAAGAAACTTGGATTTTTTATCACTTTTCGGATTTTGTGATTTCCGTATCACTAGTCGATCGATCTGAATTGTAATAAAGTGTAATGAATTAGAAATTAAGTCAATTCCCTTATCTAGTAAATTGATGAAAGGTTCAGCTTTATTAGGGGATTGCTCTATCGTTTTCCACTCCTGGGCGGCAGGTGTTAGCCGTCTTTGTAGCAATAGGTTTTCCTGTTCTTCTTGTTTCCATGCCAGTAGCTTATCCCATCCCAGTATCAAAGCATCATGAGCTGGCTCATAATAAACCTTCCCTTGAGCATCTGTTCCACTCACCAACAGACGTGCTTCCCGAAAGCAATTAACTACCTTCTCTACCCGCTCATTTTTTTCAGGAGCTGGATATTTCAACTCAAATTCTGGTACTGCTCTACGAGCTAATTGACCTCCACCTACTGCTACCATTCGCAACATAACATGGCGAATCGTTTTCTCGTAAGAACTGTCTTCTTGAACGAGTTCATCATAAACTCGTGTGGCGCTTGTTTTCAGAGAACCCATCACTCCACCTAATAGCTCGTAGTCCTCCTGAGTCATGGCACGATTATCGCTGCGGCGATCTAAGTACTTTAGGTAAAGTTCACTGAGAGTAAAAGACAACAGTGGCAAAGCACCAGGCATCCCCAAAACTTCATTAATCAACTTATCGACTAACTCCGGAGGCTCAAAATAAAGCACCTTCTCTAATGCTGGCTTCTCAATAACTTGCCGAAACTCATCCTGAGTCATCGCCGGAACCATAAATCGAGCTGCCATCCATTGCTTTTGCGCCCAATTTTGATAAATCTGAGAAAGGATGGGTATAAATTTGTAGAGCTTCTCGATAGCAATCAGAAGAATGGCAGCAAGGACGACTTCTTTGCCACTACTCAAAAGCTCACTGGCAAACTGTAGCTCAAACTCAGAGCGCAGGGTAATAACAACCTGTATTTTCTCTGAACGGTTAGTCCAAAGTTGCTGAAGCCATTGCAAACACTGCTCTTTCTCTTGTTGAGAAGATTGAGTAACCAGCTCTTCGGACTGGTCAATTACCAACAAAAACTTTTTTGAAGCAGCACCGCTAGAACTATCTGAAGAATCATCTGGAACCCGACTTAAGTTTTTCTCTAACGACTGAAGCCAAGACGGGTTAACTTTTAATACTTCCTCATTCTGTTCGTTAACCTCTTCACTCTCAGGCAATATGGATTTTCCCAAAAAATCCTTTGGGCGTATAGGTTCAAAAATTTTCCATCCTTCCTTTAGTAAGCGAGGAATCAACCCCGCTTTCACCAAACTTGACTTACCACTCCCCGAGACACCCAGTACAACTGTTAGGGGTGGCTTGCTAGGATCGGAAACCTGCTTGGCTAAATCCTGAATGACTTGTTCTCGACCAAAAAATAGTTCGCTATTTTCTGCTTCGTAGGGTTTTAAACCCCGATAAGGATTCGTACTTTTATCCAGTGGCGGAGCTTTCTCTAAACGATCGGGTACAAAACCGGGAACCTGAAAGACATACTCGCCTTTCTCATGATGTTTGAGTGGATAAAGACCGGGAGTTTGTCTATCTGTTATCCCAGCTAGCTCTTTTTCCAGATAGATGTAGAGTTCTGATGCTGTAATAACACCATCTGGTATAATATCGGCCGGAGCTTTAGCCCCACCATTAGGTGCCTCCTCTACCTCAATTTGTAGAGCCTTAAGCAAGACTTCTGCAAAAGGAGAGTTTTTTCCTGTATTTTCTCCTTCTCGCTGACCAAAACGAGTGACCACATCCAAAGCTTTCTCATCATAGGAAGCCGACGCAATCATCTGTTGAGCCTTCCCCTTCATGAAACGGTCATATTGTTCCCGATAGAGCAGTTTTTGAGGGGGAAGTAAATGTCTCAAAAAACGAAAAGCTCCAGCAAAGCAACAGTCTAAAATCACTAACAAATGACGGCACTCAAGTTCGACGAGTACATCATGCAACGGCTGCATTGGTAAGAAGGTTCTTTTATCATCCTTCTTCGCATCTTGAGGAATCAGATAACCGATCGGACCATCTTGATTTTCAAAAGCGTCTTCAGTAATACCATGTCCGGCAAAGTAAAACAGAACTCGGTTATAGGACTCAACCCGAACTACTCGATTATCTGAGAGTGTCAAGCTTCCATCTTTGAGATTGTCGAGTAAAGTATTGATTCCTTCCAAAGTGGCTTCAGAGTCTAATAGCAGTTTGACATCGTACTGATACGAACTTTGAAGAACCTTCGCCAGTCCGGTCACATCATTAACGGGTGTTTTCAAAGAAGGAATCCCATTTCCATAGGCATTAATTCCAACAAGAATCGCTAAGTTTTTATGATTGTTAGCAATCATAAAAGGTCTCTCCCTTTTGCTATTAATGTATCTCTCCGTAAAAACACCCTTGACTCGAAAAACGTCCTATTTAACTTCTGATTAATGCAACGTGATATCGTCGCAAAGGAAGCGATCGCTTTTATCAAGATTAGGATTATAGTTGAGATAGCCACGAAGCCAGTCACAACCTTGCGCCAGTAAATTATTAAGATCGAAATTCCAAAGCATGACTACATTGCCATCAACCCCAGCAAGGAGCTTGCCATCCGGGCTAAAACTAACGTCAGTAATGGTAGAGCTATTAGTTTTAATAGTTTGAAGTTCGCTCCCATCCAAGCTCCAAACTTTAACAGTACTGTCACGGCTGCCAGAAGCAATTATCGGAATATTTCGATCTGGGTGGAAACTCAAACTGGTAATTGATTTTATATGTCCTTTAAAGAGTTTAGATTGTTTACTATTAAGCTGCCATAAAATAATATCTCCATTTCCGTTGCCAGCCGCAACAGCCCGACTATCTTGACTGAAACTGATGCTGCTAATCAGAGTACTGGAGCTGGCGAGAGACTCTGTTTTGTTGGTATCTTCTCTCCAGAGCGTGACATGGCGATCGCTACCAGAGTAGGCAAGAATCTTACTGTCGGGACTAAAACTAACAACGGGAGAGCTTACCTTAAAAGTAGCCAATTTTTCATTGTCTTCTATATTCCAAACGACAACAATGCTATCATTTCCAATAGGAGCACTACCCACAGCTGCTACTTTGTTATCATCTGGACTTAAACTAAAGTCTTTGACAAAATAAGGCATTTCTCTGCCATGCACTTTAATAGCTGGCATCTCAAAAGATTCCAATAGCTCCCCACTATCATTCAAGAGATGGACATTTCGCCCGCTCGCATAGGCGAGCATTTGACCATTAGAACTAATGCCAATCTTTCGAACAGAACTCGCGAGATCGCTGAATATTCGTTCGAGGGTTCCGTCATCAACATTCCAAAATCTAATGCTTTTGTCAGGATGAGCAGTCGCGATCGTTTTTCCATTCGGACTGAAACTGATGTCTTTGATGGGAAAACTATTCCTTACTTTATCCAGAATTACAGGCTTAATGCCGTCAAGACTCCATATTTTAAGATTGCTATCGTTACTCGCCGAAACTAAAGTTTTACCATCCGGACTGAAGCTCATATCGAAAATAGCAGAGCTATGTCCCACAAAAGTTTGCGTTATTTCTTTATATCGTATATCCCAAAGTTCGATCGTCTCATCCCAGCCTGCCAATGCGATTGTATTACCATCAGGACTAAAAATGGCACAATCAATGTCAAAGTGCTCAATCTCATCAAGTTGCTTGCCATCTTCAACCCTCCAAATGAAGACTCCGCTACCTTCATCAACAGCAGCAAGCAATTTGCCGTCAGGACTGAAACTGATATCACTCGCAGTTATGATACTAGGTTCTAAGGTTTGAAGTAACGCTCCGTCGAGACTCCAGAGTTTAACGCTTTCGTCGCTTCCAGAAGCAATAACTTGTCCGTCGGGGCTAAAACTGACATCAAACACGAAATCCCCATCAGAACTATGTTTGAAGGTTTTTAGTTCCTTACCCTCCAAATTCCAGAGTTTAACAGTTCCATCCCCTCCAGCAGATACCAACAGTTTACCGTCAGGACTAAAACTCACCTTAGCTGCGGAATGTTCCTTTATCTCAAAACTCCTAATTTTTTGACCCTTCAGATTCCAAATCGCGATCGTGCCATCACCGTTAGCAGCAACCAGGAGTTGACCGTTGGGAGCAAATTCAATACTCTGAACTCCCAAGCGATGAGCCTCAAAACTGGCAATATCTCTGCCTTTACGGCTCCAGAGTTTAATCGTTCCATCATCGCTAGCAGAAGCGATCGTCTCGCCATCGGGGCTAATGCTAACACTATTGACGGGTTTCGTATGTTTTTCTAATCGGTTTTGCTCTCTTACTGCGTAAATAGCTTGTTGCAGTGCCAGTACCACTTGAGTTTTAGTATTCGCACTGCTCCAAATCGCCTTTTTCTGTTTTATCCCTGCCCTAATAGCCTCCAATAAGGCATCAAATCTAGAATTTGATGCGAGTAGAGCATTAGAAGACGCAATCTCCGATTGGATTTCGGCATCTACCCTCTGAGCGTACTGCACTCCGGCAAAGGTCATGACGATCGCAATAAAAGCAAAAATTCCTCCAAACACTTTTGCTCGGCTAATTTGTCTTGCTCGAATACTCCTTTTGACAAATTCTGTTTCTAGCTGATTAAACCAACGATCGTTCGACTTCAGCACTTGCCTCAACACATCTAAATAAGGATTAGCATTCCACAAAAACCGCCCCTGTCGCTTCTGCTTCCACTCCATCGCCGCCGGAGTCAACCGCCTCTGTAATAACAAACTATCCTGCTGTTGATTTTTCCAAACCAATATCCTATCCCACCCATTTACTAAGGCATCGTGGGCAGGTTCCACATAAGCTTCTCCATCAGAAGAAGTTCCCGTCACCAACAAACGAGCATCGATAAAAGCATTAATAATTTCCTCAACCTCTCCATTCTGAGGTTCTGGATACTCCAACTCCGATCGTGGGACTCGCCTGCGTGCTAACTCATCCCCACTCACTGCTACCATTCGCAACATCACATGACGAATCATTTGTTCGGTGACTTGTTTCTCCTGAACTAACTTCTCAAAAACATCTGTTGCTGTTTTCTTCAGCGCACCCATGACTCCACCTAATGCTTGGTAATCTTC
Organism: Zarconia sp.; assembly: GCF_057467645.1. Lineage (NCBI taxonomy): Bacteria > Bacillati > Cyanobacteriota > Cyanophyceae > Oscillatoriales > Zarconia > Zarconia sp. Next base: position 5,474 of record NZ_JBRJXU010000098.1, on the reverse strand, counting down.
GAGAGTCATCGCTCGATTTTTCTCTCCACTCTGCCAGCGATCGCAACACCGAAAATACAACTGACTCAAAGTAAACGATAACAAAGGCAGCGCCCCCGGCATCTGCACGACTTCATTAATTAACTCATCCACTAATCCCGATGGCTCGAAATATAACACCTTTTCTGTTGCTGGTTTTTCTATGATTTCCCGAAACTCATCCTGAGTCATCATCGGTACGGTGAATTGTGCGATACCCCATTGCTTTGCATCTAATAGTCGATCGGAAAATTGCGCTTTAAAGTCCGATCGTAATGTGATAATAACTCGCAAATTGTCACAATTTTCTCTTAAAACTTTCTCTAAAAATGCTAGAAATTTATCTTTTTCTTCTTCATGGCACTCCGTAACTAATTCTTCAAATTGGTCGATAACCAATAATAACTTAACTGAAGTATCACTATTTCCCGAACTGGCGAGTTTAGTTAAGAGTTTGGGATTCTGTTGTAAAAAAATACTTAGAGAATATATAATTCTTTGATTGTTATATTTCCTTACAATTTTAGCAAAAATATTCGCGATTTTCATAAACGCTTGTATGGCTAGATTAAAACCATAACTAGCTTTATTAATATTCTCAAAAAAACTAGCTTTTACCAGACTTGCTTCTCTAGCTACTATAGTCAAGAAAATAGCTCCTGCCAAAGCACTAAAAGGAGATTTACCGGGACGTAAAGGATTAATAATATACCATCCATCCTCTCGTAACCTGGGAAGCAATCCAGCCTTGACTAAACTAGATTTACCCGTACCTGAAGCCCCCGTCACGATCTTCAGTGATGGCTGCTTTATTCGAGTCTCATGCAAGCGAAAATATAGTTCATCAATAACTCTCTCTCTGCCGAAGAATAAGTTCTTGTGTTCCTCGTTGAAAGACTCCAAACCTCGATAGGGATTGCTCTTTTTATTCAGCGGAGGAGCTTTCTCTAAACGATCGGGGACAAAACTGGGAACCTGAAAGATATATTCACCTTTCTCATGATATTTGAGTGGATAAAGACCGGGAGTTTGTCTGTCTGTTATCCCAGCTAGCTCTTTTTCTAGATAGATGTAGAGTTCTGAAGCGGTAATCACACCATCTGGTATAATGTCAGCCGGAGCTTTAGCCCCACCATTATGTGTCTCCTCTACCTCAATTTGTAGAGCCTTAAGCAGGACTTCTGCAAAAGGAGAGTTTTTCCCCGTATTTTCTCCTTCTCGCTGACCAAAACGAGTAACCACATCCAATGCTTTCTCATCATAGGAAGCCGAGGCAATCATCTGTTGAGCTTTTCCCTTCATGAAACGGTCATATTGTTCCCGATAGAGCAGTTTTTGAGCAGAAATTAAATTTCTCAAAAACCGGAAAGCTCCAGCAAAGCAACAGTCTAAAATGACTAACAAATGACGGCACTTCAGTTCGACGAGCACATCATGCAACGGCTGCATTTGTAAGAAGGTTCTTTTATCATCCTTCTTCGCATCTTGAGGAATCAGATAACCGGTCGGACCATCTTGATTTTCAAAGGCATCTTCAGTAATACCATGTCCGGCAAAGTAGAACAGAACTCGGTTATAGGACTCAACCCGAACTACTCGATTATCTGAGAGGGTCAAGATTCCATCTTTGAGATTGTCAAGTAAAGTATTGAGTCTTTCCAGGGTGGCTTCAGAGTCTAAGAGCAGTTTGACATCGTACTGGTACGAACTTTGAAAAACCTTCGCCAGTCCGGTCACATCGTTAACCGGTGTTTTCAAAGAGGGAATCCCATTTCCATAGGCATTAATTCCAACAAGAATCGCTAAGTTTTTGTTATTGGAAATCATTACAATGAGGTTTTTACTTTCAATGGATATTTCTGTAAAAGCACCCCTAAATCGAAAGGCAATTCTCGAACAGGACCTACACGGCGAGCGAAAAATTCTCATTTGCCTTCGAGCTCTGACCTGCACAGCTCGAAGCATTAGTCGTTAAATGGTACTCAACCTACCACTTCAAACAAATCCCGGACGGGACTCGGTGGCTGCACTCCCCCACTGCTAGCCCATACCGTCGTCCGATACAGACCCGGAGCCAAGTCTGGCAGCGTCAGCACCCATTCGCTACCATCATCTCGAAAATCAACTCCGATTGCCCGTCCTCCAGCAACTGGTAGGATTTGAGCTTTCAAGCCCCCCAGAGTATCGCGGGTATTGAGCAATCGAGCGCGCATCTCTACCGGTTCGTCCGCCAGATACAGATCGTCGAGGCTCAAACTAATGGCTGCTCCTCTAGGACTCACCTCCGGGCCGCGAATCTCTGCCATGCCCTTCACTTGCATCGTTTTGAGGCGACCGAGCAGCTCTTTCAACACCCGCGCGTGGCTCTGAATCGACCCGTGGCGCTCGGCGATATACGTCTCTCGATACTCGTTCGACAGCTCGATGGGAATAGCAGAAATATAAGGAACCGTTCCATCTCCATCGCCTAAAAGCGGATCGATCGATGGGGGGAGTTCTCGACTCACCCTCAACTCCCCATCGACTAGCTTCGCCGACTGCATCGTCGGTTGCTGCGTCCCCACCATCGGCACGATTTTATAGGACCTCAAATAGTCGGCATCGTTCTGGTGTCGTTTGACGGCACTCTCAATTTCCCGATGGAATGCCAGGGCTTTTTCCGCCTTGGCTTTGACGATATTGGGCAATCCGTCGGTTTCGGCAATTCGCCGATATTCGCCCCCTACGTCGAGCATCTTGTAGATTGGCATCAGTTGATACACCGAGTTCATCGATCGCATCGCTTCCGTCAAATCGAAAAACAGCTTTTTGTACCCATTTGCCACAAAATTGACTGCATTCGCCGACCCTCGGTGGGGCGTACCAAAGGTAAACAAGGCCTTGCAATCTCGCCAACCTTCTAAGACTTCCAGGTAGTAGCGAGAGACTAATCCCCCCATACTGTGAGCCAGGAGAATCACTTTGGCCTCTTTGAGTCCCGTATAGTCCCGCCACCGTTTGAGGCGCTCGTCGAGGAACCGCTTGAGTCTTTTGGCTGTCGCTCGGTTGTCGCGCCGCCAATCGTAGGGAAACTCGAAAAAGTTGGCGGGTTTGTCATCGGGAATCTGACCCGGTACGACTTGAAAATTGTTGGTAATCAGCCGAGACAGGGTGGTGTAGCCGTCGATTTTGACCAATCCCGGTACGAGCGAGGCATCTGCAACCAAGCGATCGGGTCTGATGCCATCATCTAAGTATTCTGCGTCCGGGTCATCTTGCTCGACTTTTAAGTATTGAAGCGACTCCCCGTAGGTACTTATCGTCTGCCACGCCGCCTGTCCGGAGATGGCCCAAATATCTTTTCCGTCCTTTTGCAGCACGCTCCCGGTAATACCCGGAAGAATGACTACCAAATCTTCCATGCGAGTTTTTGCCATGACAATTTCCTTGTATTGTGGGTTATTGTTGTTGTTGAGAAGATTTGCCGGGATTCTATCCGCCCAATACTATTGAAAAGCTTGGGAATCCGGACAGTTAAACAAATTGTTCGATAAATTTTTAGCTCGATCTCCGCTTCGGGTCTGTCGTTCAGTCACCGTACATCTTACCCAGTACCGGATTCCAGCTTTCAGAAGACGATCGGAAAAAGGGAGAGATTGTTAGGAGCAATCCTCTCAAATATCCCTCCCCCATCAGACCGTTACCAACCAAAACTCGATCGGGCCACACGCAACGAGTAAAATGCGTGAGAGTCCAGTTACTAATTCTTACTCACAGCATTGAACCACAGTGTTCCATCTGCCCATGCGAGCTTGTGGGGATTTTTATAAAAATCCGTTGCTTGTGCGAGGCTATAAGCAGCCATTGCAGCGTGAACGCATGTATCGGAATAAAGGATACCGTGCCCCTTTGTATCTTCTGAGTAAGTGTTGTTGTAGTCGTAGTTGCCGCCCGGCCACCATTCACCACAGGGATCGTTGACGATGTAGAAAAGTTTTTCATTTACGATCTTGTATCCTGCGATTGTAATGATATGTCCGGGAGCCGTCCAATGCCCTTGTGCAATCAGAGCTTGTTCGCGATCGAGGTGTTTTTTGAGATCGGCAAATTTTCCGTTACGGGTGTAAGTTGCATCAACCCCAAAATCTTTCAATGCTTGGTTAATTCCCTCGGGAGTTTGATGACTGATACCCCGTGCAGAAAAATAAGCATCTAGATTATCACACCCCTGCTTGTACTGACCTGGAACAGAGATCTTATTCCAGAGCAATAGCATATAAGGGCAGGCCACGCCGCAGCTTCCATCTGGATCGCGGTAATTGTTGCGCTGATTTTCGTAGGGAACGTTGAGATCGATCATTGTCCTGTGATGTAAATTCAACTACATCCAGTCTGGGCATTTGAAAGTTCAGTCACCACCGAAAATGCGGAAGTTTAGAAAGAAGTTAAGCCTTTTTTTGAGTAGTCTGCTCAAACCCTCTCCGGATAAGGGTGACAGCTTTTTTCAATCGGGTGTTTTTTCGAGGGGTCGATCGCTTAAAATCGGTAAAATCCTTAATGTCTTGCATCCATAATGGGTTGGGCGATCGACCGGTAGAGTTTCAAGTGATTTTAGAGGGGATGAAAACGTCCGTCTCGCGCCACCCAAGCTCTCGAACCAGGGTCGCGATGTTTCGTCCAGTTTTTGAAATAGTCTTCCCCTTTTCCTTGGGCTTCTTTGAGGCTTTCGGCGGTCACTCCCAGCCGTCGTGCGAGGTTGGCAGAAGTTTGCTCGCGCTTTTTTTTCTTTTTTAAGAAACGATAAAGATTTTGTAAAGATGGCAACAAGCATTGGATCGGAATACAGCCATCGGGGATTGGAGCAGTACGATCGTTTTGTCAAAATCATAGTGCTCTTGTACGGATATAGATATATTTTGGTAGATTTCGTTACGCATAGGTAATTTATCTAAATTCGAGCATACAATGTCGTGTTGCATCTGTTCTCAGTCCTCATAGTTAATAGCCATAAACCCAATGTCTGACAACAACAATACGTTAGAAACAGCCTTAGAGCTCGGGACTTTAGGCAGCGATAGCTTAATGTTTGTTGATTTTGTTGGAACCGATGACCGTAATGATTACTACACGTTTTTTCTTGATGAAATTAACCACATAACGCTAGGACTGTCGGGATTAGAACAGGCAGCGCAGCTTTCTCTAATTGCCGACTTCGACGGTGACGGGGAATGGGACAGCGGTGAGGAGATTGCCGACGACGGTATCTCGAATAGTTCCAGCTCCACAGCAGACCGTAGCATTATCCGAACCCTGGGAGCGGGTACGTACTGGTTGAATGTATGGACTTACGACTCCGATGACAACACGGTTTACACCCTAGATCTGTCTGCAACGACCGTACCCCCGACAACCGTAGAAGACCCCGGCAACACCCTCGCCGAAGCCTACAGCCTGGATGCACTCAGCAGCACCCCCAT
>NZ_JBRJXU010000097.1:0-63061 GCF_057467645.1 Zarconia sp. | reverse complement strand
TGGGGTGTGGGGTGTGGGGTGTGGGGACAGAACCGCGAGCGCGAATATGACCGAAAAATTGGGTGGTATCGTCAGCCCAGATGCTAACTCGTCCGCCGTCTCCCGATTGCAACGCATCGGCGAAAATTGAGGTTCGGGTATCGACAACGGTCTGTTGGGCTGTGGGAAGCGTGCCTAGACCGCCAAAGTCGCCGCCAATAAAGATATTTCCTCCGCCCCAATCCCCGGAAGCGTCGAGGGTTGCCCCGAACAAACCGACGCGGTTACCTAAAATTTGGATGTTGGTTGGATTGTGTGCGTTTCCTCGAACCGAAACCTCACCGCTGACGATCGCATCTCCCACCTGCGGCTCGATTTGGGTACTCGTCAGGGTAACGGTTCCATCGGGTTTTACGGTAACACTGCCTGCATCGTCGAGGTTACCGCCTGTGAGCAGTTCGGGTAAAGAGAGGGGGGTAAAGTTGGGATTCTCGATCGGGGAGACTTCCAAACTCAGGAGGTTCTCCCCCGCACTCAAGCGTACGAGATTTTCACCGGGAATGGCTGCCAGGGTAATGTTTCCCCCCGGTGCGGATAGGATGCCGTCGTTGAGAATCGTTCCTCCGAGTAAGCTTATATTTTCCCCCGCTGTGACGGCGAGTTCCCCAAAATTGGCGATGCTACCGGGGTTTGTCCCGTCGAAGCGAAAGGCATTGGGATCTCCGACTAAATTTGCCCAAGAGTGAGTACTGAAGGCATCGAACCAGCCGCCTTCTTCAAATCCAATCCCTGTCGCCGTCGTCGCGGTAAAGGATGCTGGCACGTCCAAGCGGGCTTGGGAACCGAAGACAATCCCGGCCGGGTTTAATAGGAATAGGTTGGCATCGCCCCCGCTCACTTGAATCAGACCGTTGATGTAAGAGGCATCGCCTCCCACCACTCGCCCGAGAATGTTTTGAATGGTGGGGTCCAAAATAAAGTTGGCGGTTTGCCCTTCGTTTAAGTCAAATCGATCGAAGCTGTGAAAAAGATTGCTGCCATCGCTCGATCGCTGTCCGCCTTGGATGTCGAAGCGATCGTTGTGGGGAGTGACTTGGGTTGCCGTGCCGTCTCCGGCGGGGATGGGTTGGGCGCTGACGGTGGTTGCAGCAGCCACTTGGGCGATCGCTACCGTACCGATCGCCCATCCAATCGTACGCTCTGGGCTAAAATACATCGATGCGCTAGGAAGTTTCATGTTTGGGGTGAGTTTTACAGTCTTGAAGGATGGGAGCCGATCGAGGAAAATTAGACTGCCGTTCTCCGCTCATCTAATGTCATGGGAAACAATAAATTTCTGTTTTAGGCAACAGATTCGGTATGCGTTCGCAAAATATAGAAAGGGAAAATCAAAGATGAATTAATGACTATAATATAGGTCTTTACTTTTTAGAAAACAATAACGATACGCTCCTATATTAAATCTTAATTATTTTAAGGAATAGCAGATGTATTTTAATAATTTATGTCTTGTGTATTTTATGAGTTGTTAAAATAATTCAAACTGTTCTATTCAAATCTTTCTATATTTGATTCGAATATATTTTTTTTGAGTTGAGGATTGATAAATTTTTTAGGTAATAAAAAAATTAATTCATATTTTAAAAAATATAATTTTATCGTAGTTTTTTGTCGATTCATTTAACTCCAATTATAGATTAACACTTTCAATAATTTACTGTCCAATTCAAATGAATCGATCTAATATGTTATACAAGTAGAAATACCCAATATCAATTTAGAAATTAATATTTTAGATTGGGATATCGTGATTGAATATGGTTTCGTGCTATCTCAAAGATCGGTTCGCAGCAATTCGATTTCCGGATTTTTAGTAAACGTCGTAGAACGTGACCTTTGAACTGAAAGATGAATATCTGTTTATCGATCGACGTAAGCATTGATGAAATGTGTCTTCCTTCGCTCGAATTCAGAATAAATCCTTGTCGGCACGCGATTCCCAGAGGAAATCTAACCATCTCGATCTCAAATCCAGAACAGACTGAGGATTTCCATCTGGCTCAAATCTGAATGACCGGTGTTTTCAAAAAAAATGAAACAATACGAAACCGCATATTGGAATCAAGTTCGCGATCTCTTTCGAGAAATTTGGGGATATTCAGATTTCCGCTATCCCCAAGGCGAAATTGTTCGTAGTTTATTGCAGCATCGAGATGCTCTTGTCATCTTACCCACTGGCGGCGGCAAATCTATTTGTTTTCAGCTTCCCGCCCTCCTGCAAACGGGATTGACTTTAGTGGTTTCCCCCCTAGTTGCCCTAATGGAAAATCAAGTGGGAGAATTGCACGATCTCTATCTGAGTGCAGCCACCCTGCACAACGAAATTCCCCGCCTTCAGTCCAAGCAGATTTTGCAAGACATCCGCCAAAATCGCCTTCGATTACTCTATCTTTCCCCGGAAACCCTGCTGAGTCCAAAACTGTGGGAAATCCTCTGCCAACCCCACCTTCCTATCAACGGTTTGATTCTCGACGAAGCTCATTGTTTGGTGCAGTGGGGAGAGACCTTTCGCCCGGCATACCGCCGTTTGGGGGCGGTTCGGGATGCCCTCCTGGCCGCCAAACCCCAGCAGCATTTACCCGTTGCCGCATTCACCGCCACGGCCAACCCCAATGCCCAGAAAACGATCTCTACCGCCTTGGGGTTGAAGTCCCCCCAGGTCTTTTTAGAAAATCCCTACCGCCCCAACCTCGCTTTGAGGGTGAAGATTGCCTGGACTCCCCGAGGCCGCAAGCAGCAGGTACTCAATTGGATTCGATCGCATCCCCGGCAATCGGGACTCGTCTACGTTCGCACTCGCAAAGATGGAGAAGCCCTAGTCGAGTGGTTGGGCGATCGCGGCTGCCGAACTGCTGCCTACCATGCAGGACTCGGACCCGACGAACGACGGGCGATCGAAACCCGGTGGATGGCGAACCAACTGCCCTTCGTTGTCTGTACTTCTGCCTTCGGCATGGGGGTCAACAAACCCGATGTCCGCTGGGTGATTCACTTCCAAGCTCCCACCCAACTGTCGGAATACGTTCAAGAAGTGGGGCGCGCGGGGCGAGATGGCAAACCGGCAGTGGCTCTGACTCTCGTCAGCGAACCGACGGGGTTTCTCGATGGCGAGGACAGACAGCGACGGGAATTTTTGCAACATCGAGAGCGATCGCTTTTGAGACGGGCCCAAAAACTGGCGAAGAAATTGCCCCGTCAAGGGGATGTGGGGAGCGTCAAAGAAAAATTTCGCGATGGGGAAATGGCGCTGTCAATTCTCCACAGTACCGGGCAACTTCAGTGGATCGATCCGTTTCGCTACCGCATCTCCCCATCTGTGGCTAAGGCAACCCACTCCAATATCACCGAGGATATCGTCCGCTATCTCAACACCCGCGACTGTCGCTGGAAATTCCTCCTGCAAGCCTTTGGTTTTTCAAAACAGGCACAGTCGATGCAGTGTGGAAAGTGCGATCGATGCGATCGATGGCAGTAAGGAAGTTTGGCGACTGCTATAGCAAGGGAAGAGAATGCGCATCTCAACAATTCGATCGCATTCCTCTTCTTCTCGATCCATAGTAGTTGGCGATCGATATAGATCCTGCAAAGAGTTGACCGGGAAAATTTGAAACGCCGTCGGGATAATGCCCCCGTACCGACCCCGTAAGAATAGCAACTGCTAGTGCGGTTAGGACAACACCGGACAATTGTGTAATTTGACCGAGGTCTTTCCCCGGTCGCCCACAGTCAATTGTGACCTAACCGATATAGCCACTGCTATAAGTGCTGGGGTCTACTTTGGGTCAAAATCGCGATAAATCCCGCGTGTTCGAATTTCGCACGTCCAAAGTCTTTCGATCGCCTTACTTTTAAAGCGTGCGATCGCTCTGTTCTTGGGTCACTTCTCGAACTGGAGCATTGTGGAGGCTGACTCCCACCCAAGCCAAACCGACGACTGCGACACCGATCGCCGCGACCAGTTTTGTAGCCCCCACATCTCTGATTATCCGTGAGAAGGTTCGACTTTGACGGCGCAGGTTTTGCCCTGCATCGAAAGGTTGAGTGGAAAACGGATCTCGAACAAAAATCCCACTCCAACAAATAATCAAACGCGCCTGACAGTGAGGACAAGTATAAAGGCCGCTGGGAATATGCCCCGAGCGAACTTCGTTTGCATGGTGACAAACGGGGCAAGTGACGGTGTGACGATTGAATAGATAAGCGCTCATTACAAAAAATAGAGGGATACGCAACCCCAAACTTGGGTCCAAACTTGGGATGTTGGAGAAGTCCGGCGAGGGGTGTACCGTCTTCCCCTACTTCGGTTGTAGCTTAAAGTTCTGCTCGATTTCCCTGTATATTTACTACTTTATCAAAATGGCGAGACTCGGTAGACTGGATCGGATGAGATTATCTTCAGGGAATTTTAACCGAACGCGGCTCTCGAACCTCTATCGCATCTCGATCGCCCCCTATGGATCGTAACTCAAGCCGCCCCCAATCTACGACGAGATCTAAAGCGACATCTGATAACCCGAAGGCAAAGAATGCCAAAGCCAAACGCAAGCGGGAACGGGAAGCAAAAGTTCGAGCGGGTTTGGTTCAACTCGACCTGTGGCTGAGAGGATGCGTGCGTCGAGGTATTGCTTCACTTCCCCCAAACTCCGATGAATTTGAGTCCGATCGATTTTGGGAGGAGATTGCCGCTCGGATGGTAGATGCCCAAGCCCCCGGTCTTGCTAGGGAGTTGCGATCGATGGCGAAAATTCCCCATTCAGAACCCCATTGGTGCGAGCGACTGCTAGAACGGTTGGGACGAATGCACTTGCTCGTGGAAGGGTTTTCCCGCCTGGAGACGTTATCCCCCGGTACGCAAGCGGACGTTCGCACCCAAATTGGTTGGACGCACGATCGAGACGGATTGTTGCAGCAGCCGGGAAAATGCGATCGCTGGTGGATTCTCGGGCAGCAGGTAGAAACCGATGCCGCAGCCACCGCCAATCTCAAGGCGCGGCGCGTTTGGTTGTGGGGAGAAGGTTGCGGGCAATACGCTCTGTTGCTCGATTTTGCTTACGGAGAGCGACCCTTCGAGGGAACTTGGCCTCCAGGAAAGGCGGTCGAGGGGGAGCTGGTATTCTACCCCAGTGCCTATCCCCTGCGAGGAGTTCTCAAACCCAATCTGAGATTGCACGCTCCGGAAAAATTTGCCCACATCCCCGGATTTGAGACGATTGCGACCGCTCTGGAGGGGTATAGTACGGCACTCGGGCAAAATCCCTGGCTCGATCGATTTCCCATGACGATCGCCCGTTGCATTCCTCAAGATCGGGGTCGAGTTCTCGAAGATGGCGATGGTTCGCGCCTACCCGTTACCCCAGAATTTTCCCAGGGATGGTCGTTGATGGCTGTATCTGGGGGTGAGGCGATCGCCCTATTTGGGGAATGGGATGGAATGTTCTTCTTCCCCTTAAGTGGCTTTGCCGAAGGTCGCTTTGTTCCGTTGTAACCTCAGGCGCGGCAGTGTCTGGCTTGGTTGGGGACGACCGGAACGGGGAATGGGGTGGCGCGGAGCTCGGGTTTCTCGTGGCAACTGAACCCATTCTCAATTATTCATTGTCCATTCACTCCCCCCGATCCACTCCACACCTCCCAATTCTCCCAAGAGTCGATCGCCTATCCCACATAATAAGAAGATGCCTTTCGTTCGGGACGATCGCTCATGCCTCGCACTCCCATTCTTTGGTTCGATCGCGGCACGTTAGTTCTGCATCCCCCACCTCGCGGTAAAGCCTGGGTGGATTACGCCACTTGGGACGATCGAATTGAAAAATTTCGCATCCCGGCTTTTCAGTATCGCTTCCTGGTGCAGGCGTTGTGGGCGGAGGCGACGGATTTTACCGATAATGCGAAGGACTTCGTGCCCTTGGAACTGAGGCCGAAGCTGGAAATGGAACCCTACCCCCACCAGCGAGAAGCCTTAGAAGCCTGGAAGCAGGGGGGACGATGCGGGGTCGTGGTGTTGCCTACCGCTGCTGGAAAAACCTATCTGGCGCAGTTGTGCTTGGAACAAACCCCCCGCAGTGCTTTAATCGTCGTGCCGACGCTGGATTTGATGCATCAGTGGTACGCCCACTTGCTGGCGGCGTTTCCCGATGCGGAGGTGGGGTTACTCGGTGGCGGTTCCCACGATCGCACGGCAATTCTGGTTTCGACCTACGATAGTGCGGCCATCAATGCGGAAAATTTGGGCGATCGCTATGGGTTGCTGATTTTCGACGAATGCCACCACTTGCCGACAGATTTCAACCGCGTCATCGCCGAACATTCGATCGCCCCGTACCGCCTGGGATTGACGGCCACCCCAGAACGCACCGACGGCCGGCATACGGAGTTAGACACCCTCATTGGTCCTCAAGTCTATCGCCGCACCCCGGAGGAGTTGGCGGGAGATGCTCTCGCCGAACACCGCATCGTCCAGATGAAGGTGAAATTATCCCAAGTCGAACGCGATCGCTACCAGACTTTAATTGCCGAACGCAATGCGTTTTTAAAACAAGCGAAAATTCGCTTGGGTAGTACCCACGGTTGGCAAAATTTTATCAAAGCCAGCGCTCGATCTTCCGCCGGACGACGGGCGATGAAAGCCCATCACGAAGCTAAAGCCATCGCCCTGGGGACGGAAGGAAAAATGAGAGTCCTCACGGAGTTACTTGCCAAACACTACCCCGAACGCACCCTGATTTTTACCAACGATAACGCCACTGTCTATCGTATTTCTCAAGATTTTTTGATTCCGGCGATTACCTATCAAACACCGGTGAAAGAACGCCATGAAATTCTCGCCCGATTTAAAGGGGGTGAGTACAAAACTTTGGTGGCTTCCCACGTTTTAAATGAAGGGGTGGACGTACCCGACGCGCGCATTGCCATTCTCCTTTCTGGTAGCGGTTCTCAGCGGGAATACATCCAACGGTTAGGGCGGGTTTTGCGTAAGGGCAGCGATCGTCAAAAATTGGCAATTTTATACGAGGTGGTGGCCGAAGATACCGTCGAGGAACGCACCTCCGAACGCCGTCGGGGTCCGACAAAAGTCGATCGCCCTGGGGAACAATCTCCACCCCCATCTCGACAGTTAGAATTAGTGCCTTCTCCATCCCCCGAATCTACCCCATCTCCGAAGGCTCCCATCCCCTTGTACGATCGCCGCCGATCGAAAACGCAACGGGCTGCGGAAACACATTCGGAATGGGACCCTGAGGGGGAAACAGCAACCGATGGAGAGGATAGAAAAGCAGATGTAGAAACATCTGAAGACGATCTGCTCGATCGATTCTAGAATTCCCCCACCTGTCATTGGTTCGTCGATCGTTGATTTAGCTAGAACGCGGATTTTCTCGTGTGATTTTCTGGTCGAGGCTGAGAGTTTTCAGCAATTTAGTGACACATTCGATCGTGACTATCCCGATAGACTCTAAATCATCTTGTAAAAGAAAAGAGAGGGTCTATGTTTTGCTCGCTCGCATAATTTCCGAGATTTTCAATTAATACTTATCCGAACTATAACGCTCTTTTAAATCATGTATTTCAAGAGAGATACCGCGTAAATTTTCCGCTCTCGATCGAATTCAGCTCTGAAAGTAATTCACAATGGTTTCACGATTAATCCTTGCAAACCTTCCCTCGAACTATAACGATCGAGCCACCTCTCTAATTTAATTCGTAAGGTTAGTATCAAAAATCGGGGGAATTACGCAGGTTGATATTCGCTAAAAATCGTTAAACTATAAGTACGGTAAAAGAACAACTCAAATGAATATTTTGTCGAGCCTCAGTTAACTCCAAAGTTCTCATTTTGAGTGTAGGTCGGTAGATCTAAATTCCATTATCTTCGCAATTTTTGAGAGCTAGGGATCGGGATACCAGCATCTCTACTGGGGAAAATAACCTTTAAGCCGACGGCAGATAGATGACTTTTGATGCGGTCGTCGATTTTATGTGTCATCGCTAAATTTCTTCTATTTTTGTTCGATTGTCAAAAAGATGAAGCTCCGAATCGGAGATTCACAAAACCCACACGTTCGTTCTTCATTCACCCAGGTTACTATCATGAGTTCTGAATTTGTAAAACAGGTTGTCACCCTCACCAACCAAGAACGCATTCAAAATGGTTTATCTCCCCTCAATTTCAACATTCAGTTGAACGCAGCAGCGCAAACCCACAGTCAAAATATGGCGCTGCAAGACTTTTTTAGCCACACGGGGGCGGATAATTCTTCTGTGAGCGATCGCATCCTTGCGACGGGATATGAATACTCGCGGAATGCGGAAAATATTGCAGCGGGATACACAACTCCAGAAGATGTTGTTACCGGCTGGATGAATAGTACCGGACATCGCGCCAATATTCTCAATGGGGATTTGCGCGAAATTGGCATCGGTTACTATTTCCTCGCCGACGATACCGGTTCGGAAAACTGGAACCATTACTGGACCCAGGTGTTTGGCACCCCCAGCGGCACGGCCTCTATCCCCATTCCCACCTCCGATCCTATTTTTGGAACCGCAAGCAACGACACCCTCGCTGGAGGAAGCGGAAGTGATGTCTTTTTAGGGTTTGATGGTAACGATTCCATTTCCGGTGGTCTCGGAGATGACGATCTATATGGCAATCGAGGAAACGACACGCTTTACGGGAATGAAGGCAGAGATATCGTTCGGGCTGGAAAAGATAACGATTTGGTGTTTGGCGGAGCTGGCGACGATCTGCATTTAAACGGGAATATCGGTAGCGACACGATTTTGGGGGGAGATGGTGACGACTCGCTCTATGGGGGTCAAGATGGCGATCGACTTGAAGGAGAAGCCGGTAACGACTATCTATCGGGAGATTTAGGAACCGATACGTTAATTGGCGGCGATGGCAACGATATTTATGCTTTACGAGGCGATACCTATGACATTGTTTACTATAACGATACCGAAGATTTTATTGCCTTGCCTGATGGTATTTCTTTTTCCGATTTAAGCTTTGTGGAAGGTTTTGATGAATTCGTTGCGGACGGTCAGGTAGAAACGCAAATTATTAACAGTAATACGAATCAAATGCTGGCCGTGCTTCCTGGAGTGAGTGCTTCATCCTTAAATTCGGAAGATTTCTTGGTTTAAGCCAGATTAGTTTAAGCCAAATCAGAAAAAAAGGTGACTCGATGAGTCACCTACATTTTCATAAAATTTAAGCTTTAATTCAGCTTCAAAAGCATTTTCTTAAGTTCGAGCGATGACTTAAGTTTAAGCGAGAACGAAATCCACTTCATCCGTGCCATCGGTGCTTCCCTGACCGGATTCAATTTTCTCGCCATTACTCGCGATTTCCACCGCAAACGGCACATCTTCCAACTTCACGTTGTAATCGGTGGCATCCGCCGTGTAGCCAACGCTGGCAACCATTTGCCGCCCAGCATCGGTGTACAGAAAAGCGAGGAGTTGATTCTTTTCTTTCTCGTTGTCGTAAGCCCAAATGACCATGTATTGCTGACCGTCATAGTCAAAGACTTTCGACGGACGAGTTGGCACGTAGCGACCGGGGGCACCGAAGCTGGCATCTAAAAATGACTGGACTGAATTGTCTTGAACGACGGCATAAGCCACTTCTTCCGCCGATGCGGGTTCAGCATCCGCCTCTTCTCCGCCCTCAATGACTTCTTCTTGACCGCGATTTTTAAAATAATCAACGGCTTTTTTGGTACCGATCGCACCCACAGCCGCTAGTCCGCCACCAATCAAGAGATTGCGAAGTTTTTTATTCATGAATACCCCAAAGTCAAGGTTAAGTATCGTGCATCATCGTATCATTCCCCAGTTTGGGTAAAACCCTTCAAAGCCATTGAGTTTTGAATTGATGACATCCTAAAAGTTGTACTCCGGAGCTTTCGTTTTTCTTTATAAATCGGTAATGGGGTTTGAATAAAGGATGGGTAGAAACGGGGAGACAAGGGGGACAAGGGTGAAGATCGTGGCAACTGACCTATTTTCCAATTGTCCGTTCGTCCATTTACTCCTCCCGAAGCCCCCCCCGACCCAAATTCAACCGATATCGGAAACTTGCCGTAGAGAAGGCGGGGGAAGAAAAACCCTCGCCAAAATAGACTACGCAGCAGCCGGGAAAACTAAACTCTCGATACCGTCAACAACCTTCATCGAATCAATGTGGGTACCCTTGGTGATTTCTCTTAAGACCTCTTTGCCGCCGGTGACGTAACCGAATACCGCATAGCGACCATCGAGCAAGTTCAGACCCGCAGGAGTGAGTTCCGGCTCGAATAGGAAAAAGAAGAATTGAGAAGACCCACCATTAACATCGGCATCCGGGTGAGCCATGGCTAAAGTGCCGTACGCAGAGAACGGTAACACCGGTTCTTCCCGATACAAACCGACTTCGTCGAGGGTAAAGCCGTAAACCGGCTCGTCTTCGCTGGTGACCCGAATTTCGAGGGGTATCGTCCGCTCTTGACCAGTACTGGGATCGATGAAACCATTTTCGGGCCCTTTGGGGTCTCCCGTTTGCAGAACGTAATATTCTTCGGCGCGGGTAAATTCGATATCGTCGTAGACGCCGCGTTGCACCAAATCGACGAAATTACCCGCCGTCACCGGTGCGTTATAGCCATCGACAACCATGGTGATGGTGCCGTATTCGGTTTGCATTTCCACCGTTGCCCGACCCTTGAGTTGGGGTAGGTTGGCATACTCGGCTGGCACTTCAAAGGGGAAACCGTTGACCATCAGCGCTTCGAGGGTTCCGATTTGTTCGATGATGGCAGCACGTTGCTCCCAAGTGCCGGATTTATCTTGAACTTCGACGATGTCCGCCATGCGATCGATACTTTGACCGATTTCGGCGATGATGTCCTGAGCTTGTGCCTGACTCGATTCGGGAATACTCGCAAGCAGTTCCTCTTGTTTGAAATTCAAAATATAGCGAGCGCTCTTGATATCGCTTTGAATTGCATTCCAGCGTCGGTTGGCTCGCAGTTGCGTGGCAATATCGTCAACCGATCTTTGCAATTTACGCACAGTTGGATTGTCGATGGGGAGAGCGTTTTCGAGCAGGAGCTGAGGATTACTAATGGGGTTTCCTTGGGGCATTCGACTTTCGCGCAGTTTATCGCGATCGCCCCCCCACCAGGCCGCACTCAAACTGACAGATAACAGCATCAAGACAACCGCAAGCAAACTTGTCTTGAGCCAGCGTTTCAATTCTTTCATTATTAACGCGATCGCTTTACGAGTTTTACTAGATTGAAAATGGGTAATCGAGGAGTTTCCACTTCGGGTCGGGCCCCTGGGGAGCGCTCTCGAACCCAATACGATCGCAGTACCGTCGATCGCCGTTTCTCTCGGGCTTCACAAACATCAAACAAACATCAAAAATGTTGAGGAACGTCCAACTTGCTTAATTTCGCCGAATGGGTTTGGGGTTCGATCCCAGCACGATCGAGGTTCGACTTCATTGGGAATCTCCGTTTTACCTTTCCCATCTTGCCATAGCACAGGGGGCCCAGGGATCTGGGGAGGCTTCGGAAACTGGGGGAGAGTGGAATGGACAATAGATAATTGACAATGGGTCAGTCGCGACGATGTTCTCCCTCTCCTCTTCCTGATTCTTCTTGTGTTCGCGTTCGGAGCGTCATTCTTCCCCTACGCCCCTCCACCCTGCTCGAATTTACCCAAAAGTTAAAAACCATTCCCAGCGAGTACCCCTCCCCCCCAAGCCCATACCTTAACTTCTGCGATCGAAGCGTCGAGAAAGGCACCGTCAAAGCGGTAAAATGGATTGCCGACTGTAGGTGCAACTTTGCAAAAAAATTCATGATCTCATCAAATGATTTTAGAACGGGTGTCACCATCGAGCTGGATGGGTCAGTTTGGCGGGTCGTAGAGTTTCTACACGTTAAACCGGGGAAAGGCTCGGCTTTCGTGCGCACGAAGCTGAAAAACGTGCAAACGGGAGGCACTGTCGAGCGAACCTTCCGAGCGGGAGAAACGGTTCCCCAAGCGAACCTGGAAAAAATAGTCATGCAATACACCTATAAAGACGGCGATCAGTACGTCTTTATGGATATGGAAACCTACGATGAGTCTCGTCTCAACCCCGACCAAATTGGTGATGGTCTCAAGTACCTCAAAGAGGGAATGGAAGTGAATATCATTCGCTGGGGAGACCAAGTTCTGGAGGTAGAATTACCCAATTCCGTCGTCTTGGAAGTGACCGATACGGATCCGGGTGTCAAGGGAGATACCGCAACGGGCGGAACCAAGCCGGCTATTGTGGAAACTGGGGCGCAAGTGATGGTGCCGTTATTTATTTCCATTGGCGAGCGCATCAAAATCGACACCCGCAACGATTCCTATTTGGGACGCGAATAAGTGGTTTCGAGCTGTCATCGATCGCGCTCGAACCCTAGATTGCCAAACCAAACGATCGTGCCGGACAAAGAATAAAGGACCAAAGCCGTGCAACTGGATTTCAACGAACTTCGCGAACTGTTGGCGACCCTCAACCAAACCGATATTACCGAACTAACCCTCAAAAGTGGAGAGTTCGAGCTGAAGGTTCGTAAAGGGGGAGGGGGTGATGGGACAGGAGTTTCCGTCGTCACCTCAACTCCTGGCGCTGGGGTCGAAGTCGGGTCTTTTGCCGTTCCCCCGCCTGCGGTTCCCATCGCGACTGTGCCTGCGGTCGATGCCGCCCTCGTCGATCGTCAGAGTGCGGCAGTCGGTGGGTCGCCGGGGAATGTGTCGGGAAGTGCGGCCGGGGTTGCGCCACCAGCTATCGAAGCGAAGTACGAAACAATTTCTTCTCCGATGGTGGGTACGTTTTACCGGGCGATTTCACCGGGAGAACCACCGTTTGTGGAAGTGGGCGATCGCATTAGTTCGAGCCAGACAGTTTGCATCATCGAAGCGTTTAAGGTGATGAACGAGGTGGAAGCGGAAATTTCTGGAGAAGTGGTGGAAATTTTAGTGGAAAATGGCGAGTCCGTTGAATTCGACCAACCCCTGATGCGGGTTAAGCCGAGCACCACTTGATCGGATCGATCTTAATATCCATGGATTTTCAGAAATTAATGTAGGCTGCTAGAATTTTGGGATCGCTAATTTTTGGGTTAAGTTTGATGAAACAACCTCAGCCGATACCACCAGAAGTGACACAGCAAGTTGCTGAATACTTCAGTATTCTGAGCGAACCAATGCGTTTGCGACTTTTGAACTTACTGCGCCAGCAGGAACGTTGCGTTCAAGAGTTGGTAGAAGCAACTCAGACGAGTCAAGCCAATGTTTCCAAACACCTGAAAGTCATGTTGCAAGCGGGGATTCTCAGTCGCCGCAGCGAGGGCACGTCCGCTTATTATCGGGTAGAAGACGAGCTGATTTTTCAGTTGTGCAATCTCGTGTGCGATCGCCTCGCCGCTCGCATCGAGCAGCAGGCCCGCCATTTTCGTGCCTTTGGGACTTCGACCCAACCTCCCCGGGTTCCCGATGTTCGTAAGGCGAAAAAGACCCGCCAGCGGGTGGAGGTTCTAGAACCTTACCTGGAGCCGGAAGAGCCATAATTACCGATCTGAAAGTTTCAACATTGAATCGATTACACGTCTGTTTCAAACATTTAAACGTAAGATGCTCGCGGATTTGATACCCTAAACTCATGACACGCCTCGATCGTATCTGCTGTTTTTATCGATTGTTTAATCATGATGGAAGAGTGAGTTTCGACGATGGGTATTCGTTTTTTAGTCAAGACCTTGTTTCGTTTGTTCTTTAAAAAAAATATAAAAGTTGACCAATTTTTTTTGTCTCGCTTCGAAAGAAATTCAACCCATAGCATTAAATTCAATTTAAGAGAGTAGAAATTATCGTTATCCTATTTCGAGATTAGAAATGGGTCACAAAATCAGGTTGGCACCACAAAAATGGACGCTTATATTCCTCGGTTTCCCTTTTTTACTGGGGATTCTGTTACTCGCTTTTTTTGGACCGGTTTTCCTTTTTTGCGATCGCGTGGGTTCTACTCAAGTGAATTGCTCGATCGAACGAAAAGTTCTATTGGGATTGGTGACAACGAACCGGATTACGATCGAGTCTGTAACAGAAGCCAGAGTCGATCGGAAAATTCAACGAAAAACGGAAGGTGACGATCGAGGACCTCGGCAGGTAGAAACTCCGGTATATGGAGTTTTGCTCTTAGGAAATCAAAATGTTGTTTTGAATTCTTATGGGTACAATCCGGAGCGAGAACAAGCTATTGTCGATCGAATTAACGAATTTTTGAAGACCTCCGAAACCTCTTCTTTAGTGGTTCGGGAAACTAATAGCAGTTCCAATTTTTTAGGATTGGGTTTGATGATTCTTCCGAGCGCAATTCTCGCTTGGAATCGAATTAAAAAACGGTAATCTAAAGGTGAGAATTCAGCCATTAGCCGTCAGCATGGGGCTTTATACAAGTTCGAAGAACTCAAATCCAAACAGATTCGTAGACTCAAAATCGATTCTCCCCTTCATTCAGATATTGTGCCCTCTACCGGTGCAGTCTAAGATGATTGAGGAATGCAGTTTATGAAAACAATTTAGTAAAAATAAGATGAAAGTAGCGATCGCGGGGGCGACGGGTTTTGTTGGCAGTCGATTAGTCGAAGTTCTCCGGCAGCAAGACCATCAGATTTTAGTCCTCACTCGCAATCTCGATAAAGCCAAGCGGATGTTTCCACCGAGTGCTTTTCCCAAGCTGGAAATCGTCAGCTACACGCCTACCCAGTCGGGACCTTGGCAGGAGTCGATTTCCGGGTGTGATGGTGTGGTGAATCTGGCCGGTGCGCCGATTGCTGAGGAACGCTGGACCCCCGAACGCAAGCGAGAAATTTTGGAGAGTCGCCAACTGGGAACGCAAAAAATCGTCGAAGCGATCGCCTCTGCCGGAACCAAACCTGCAGTATTGGTGAATGCGTCGGCGATTGGCTACTATGGCAGCAGCGAAACCGCCACCTTTGACGAAACCAGTGCCTCGGGAGATGATTTTCTCGCCCAAGTCTGTCAGGCATGGGAAGCGGAAGCCGAGAAGGTCAAAGAAACGGGAACTCGCCTGGTGATTTTGCGATCGGGTATTGTTTTAGGCATGGGCGGGGCGATCGCGAAAATGCTACTGCCCTTCAAACTCTTTGCAGGAGGTCCGTTGGGTGATGGCACACAGTGGTTTTCTTGGATTCACCGCGACGATATCGTGAATCTGATTGTGTATGCCCTCACCCACCCCCAAATGCAGGGTACGTTCAACGCCACGGCCCCCAATCCCGTCCGCATGAACGAACTGTGTAAAACTCTTGGGGAAGTCATGGGTCGTCCGTCCTGGCTGCCCGTCCCGGATTTTGCCTTGGAGTTACTCCTGGGAGAAGCCGCGCAGGTGGTGCTTGAAGGTCAGCAAGTTTTGCCGAAACGGACGTTGGAGTCGGGCTTCGAGTATCAATATACGACTGTCGATCCGGCGTTGAAACAAGTGGTTCGCGAAGCGAATTTGTAGGGCATCGGCAGAGATCCCGTTGCATTTGGGCATCGATCCCGTCGGAAAATAGGCATAAAAAATCCTGGGAATAATATCCCAGGAGGTTCTATATTCGTTTTCACGCTTTTCTTACACCGGATTCGATCGACTGTGGGACTGACTCTCCCGCACAATCGAACCTGAAGAATAAGAAAATTAAACCGGCCCCAGCTCAATGGGTACCGATTATTTTTGCCAACCCACGACAATCGTTTTCAGGCTTAATGTTGCCGTGAATTTAGACTGTAGAGTCCATTGCGACGGGTGACAAATACGCGCTTGTCCTTATTTTTTATCCTAAGAGTCTAGATTCGATCGCCCGATCGATGTGTGACAGTTCCCGCGCAAGTCTGGGAGGATATGACACTCGTTGCGATCGCTAGGCGCATTGTCCTGAGAACAAACAGCACACAGGGGTCTTGACTCCAGTGCGCGATTCTCCTGCATGAGACGCTTCGCGAACGCATCCAGTGCGAACGGCATTCTCATTTGACACTCCCTTATCCTTTCCCTTCTCTGGCCGATGTCTAATGTTTAATTCTCTCCAAAGCCTTCCCTAACCCCCCCACCCCGACCTGATATAGTAATCGGAAAGTCTCTGGAACTGGGTAAATATGACTAAAGTGCGCGTTGGACTGCTATTTGGCGGGAGATCGGGAGAACATGAAGTGTCCATTAGTTCGGCACGGGCGATCGCCCGTGCGTTTGCCGACTCTGCCAACGCCAGCAAGTACGAACTTCACCCTTTCTACATCCAGAAAAATGGGATTTGGCTCGGAGATGAGGCCGCGGGGCAAGTTCTCGAATCGGGAACTCCGCGATCGTCGGAGACTCCAGACCCCACGCAACTGTGGCAGTTTCCCCCCCAAGCCGCGCAAATGGATGTCTGGTTTCCCATTCTCCACGGTCCTAATGGGGAAGATGGAACCGTGCAAGGATTATTGAGTTTGATGCAAGTGCCCTTCGTGGGAACGGGGGTATTGGGTTCGGCAGCCGGGATGGACAAACTGGCGATGAAAACGATGTTCGATCGCGCTGGACTCGCCCAGGTTCAATATATGGCTGTCACCCGCGAACAGGTGTGGTCGAATCCCTGCATTTTTCCCAAACTCTGCGACGATATCGATAGCACCCTGGGTTATCCCTGTTTCGTCAAACCCGCCAATCTCGGATCTTCTGTGGGGATTGCCAAGGCCAAAAACCGCGCCGAACTCGAAAAAGCCCTCGACAACGCCGCTAGTTACGATCGCCGCATTATCGTCGAAGCGGGAGTCAACGCGCGGGAAGTTGAATGCGCCGTTCTCGGTAACGATAATCCTCAGGCTTCCGTCCCTGGAGAGATTACCTTCGAGAGCGACTTTTACGACTACGAAACCAAATATACTGAGGGTTTAGCGGACTTACACATTCCAGCCCCCATCCCCGAGGCGATCGCCACCCGGATTCGGGAGATGGCGGTACGAGCTTTTCTGGCCCTGGATGGAGCCGGGTTGGCAAGGGTAGACTTTTTCTATGTCGAAGCCACCGGAGAGGTCTTAATTAACGAAATTAATACCCTTCCCGGCTTCACTGCTACCAGTATGTATCCCCAACTCTGGGCAGCCACGGGTATCCCGTTCCCCCAACTGGTCGATCGCCTCATCCAATGCGCGATCGAACGTCACGCTCCTACTCCGTAACTCACTTTGCTTGACTGCTGATGCCTCCCTCACCCCCTCCCGATGGTGCTGACGATCGCACCGATCTGCCTTCCCCCGCTCCGATCTCCGAGACTAGAGAGATGTTCGTCCCTCAAGTTCCCAAAGGTGTGGTGAGATCGGAACCCAGGCGCGTATCCGAACCCCGCCTCTACCCCATCTGGTTGCCCTACGTCCTTTACTTAGTGCTGGTACTCCTGGGGGTGGGGGCGATCTGTGGTGGCACGATCGCCTATTACGCCCTCACCGATCCGGGTCATCTCGCCCCGAAATCTAAACCCCCTCGTAAGGAGGTACGGTTTTCTCGATGGACGGTGGTGGCAATTGGCATGACTTGTACTGCTGGTTCCCTACTGATTGCCAACCGAATTGAAAATGATTAACGTCAGATCGGGCTCGGACTATTTCTGGTGAGGGTTGAGAATTTTAGATTTTAGATTTTAGAGTTTGGTGAATTATCCAGGTTCAGACGACTTTGAAGGGTAATGCCACGATCGAATCAGCTTTTCAGCCAACGATAGAATTCAAGTGTCAGCTTATCCCGAACTCACGTTTACTAACTCTTCCTTGTCTCCCTGGTCCCCTTGTCTCCCCAAGCCCCCAAGAGCTAACGACGCCTCCTTTCTCTTAACTGGGTGTCAGATAAGACTGAATCAGTTCTCGCACTTTTTTGACCTGGAAACTTTTCGTCAGTTGGCGAATTTTGCTGGCAAATGGCTCTAAGGTAATATCGCTAAGTTCGAGTTCGTTCACTTCCCGTTCGATCGCTTTGATATTGCCCCGACGGGCTAAATCGTAGAGCTTCTGCAAAATCTCCTCACTGGGTACGGTGGTGGGTGCAGCAGGGGTATTGCCATTCGTTCTGGAGGATTCTGGAGCAACCGCGATGGGTTCTTCGTAAATCCACTTGCAGCCGATCGCCTTTTCTAGGGCCGCTAGGAGTTGGTCGATGGAGACGGGTTTGGGTAAAAAGTCATCGCCTCCCGCATCTAAGGCGGCTTGGCGATCGGATTCAAATACGCTCGCAGAAGAAACGATAATCTTTATATCCTTCAGTTGAGGGGAAGACCGGATGCGGGCAATCATCTCAAACCCATTCATCACCGGCATCGCCACATCAGTGACGATCGCATCGGGCAGACATTCTTGCGCTTTTTCCAATCCTTCTTGCCCGTTTGTGGCTTCAATGGCGTCGATCCCAAGGGGTTCGAGTAGGTTGACCATGACCGATCGATTCTGCCAGTTATCGTCAACTAATAAGATCTTGGGTCTGGTTCCCTCAATGCCAATAATTTTGCGATTGTCAGGCACGGAGGATATTTCGATCCAGTCTTGGGCAATGGGTAGCACCAAATCGATCTCGAAAGTACTGCCTTCCCCCAGTTGACTGGTGACTTTGAGTTCGCTGCCCATCATCTGAACGATTTTCTGGCTGATAGCGAGTCCCAATCCCGTTCCTTCGGCCTGCTTTTTGGTATCTCCCACTTGTTCGAAGGGCAAGAAAATCTTTTGGATTTGAGCTGGACTCATGCCCACACCGGTATCTTCGATTTGGAAGAGAATCTGTCGATGGGAAGTGGTCGTGCGAGTGGGATCTGGGGAAGCACTACCGACATCTCGAACCGTCAGAGTCACGCCGCCGGTTTCGGTAAATTTAATGGCATTGCCCAGAAGGTTGATGAGTACTTGACGCAGGCGTTTTTCATCGGCTTGAATCCCGGCGGGTAACTGGGGATCGAACTTTTCGGTAAAGCTAATTCCTTTTTGTTGGGCTTTGATGGAGCAAATTTGCGCCACTCCTTTTAAAAAGGAGGATAAATGAAACTCGTGGGGGTGGAGTTCGAGTTTTCGGGCTTCAATTTTGGAGAGATCGAGAATGTCGTTAATTAAGGTCAGCAGGTGGGAACCGCACTGGTGGATGATGCCGAGTCCATCTTGTTGTTTGGATGTGGTGTTTCGATCGCGCTGCAAGATTTCGGCGTATCCCAAAATCCCGTTGAGGGGGGTGCGCAGTTCGTGGCTCATATTGGCCAAGAATTCGCTTTTGGCGGAGTTGGCCGTATCGGCGAGCTTTTTGGCTTCTTGCAGTTCGCGAGTGCGTTCGCTGACTTTTGCTTCGAGGGTTTGGGAATATTCTTTGAGGCGATCGTTGGCATCTTCGAGTTGGAGATTGGTATCTTCAAGTTGGAGGTTGGTTGCTGCCAGCCGAGCGTTCGCCCGTTTGAGTTGCCAATAACTGTGGTAGTTGGTGGCGATCGCCGCTGAAATACAGATCGCGATCGTCGGTGAAACCACCGGAACGAACCAACCCATTAAAAAAGCGATATAGCCGAAGGTCACCAGACTCACCACCGACCCGGAAATCACGAGAATCGTGCTGACGAAAAAGAAGGTTTTTCCAAATCGATTGGCTTGTAAGAGCTTCCAACTTCCTGCGGCCCCCACCAGGGACCAGAGCAACACCCAGACGGTTTCTTGCTTGTGATTCCACGATCGCAAAAACGAATGACCATCTAAAGCCGCACTCAAAATTTGACTGGTAATGTGAGCGTGAACTTCTACACCGGGCATTTTCTCGGGATACGGGGTGAAGAAGAAGTCGTTGGTACTTTCTGCGGTGGGACCGATGAGAACGAGGCGATCGCGCATGAATTCCGGGTCGAAGTTACCCGAAAGTACGTCTCTCATCGGAATTTCGTGGAAACGATTCACCGCCCCTCGGTAGTTCAAAAAAATTTGATAGCCACCGAAGTCGTGTCCGCCTCCTTTGTAGGGTACTTCATTACCGATCAGGGGAATGAAGAGTGCTTTCCCCAAACGGTAATATTTGTTCTCGCGATCGATGAATTCGAGTTCGAGCTGGTGTCTTGAAGATAGATAATCTAGGGCTAAGCGGGTTCCAAATCCCGGCTTGTCGCTGGCGTAAATCAGTGCTCTGCGAATTTTACCATCGGCATCTTCGACGAGATCGGCGAGTGCCACTCGATTCGCTTCGGCCAGAGCGGGGGGCGGTCCCACCACTTGTTCCCCTTGTTCCCCAATGGCTTTTTCCACGCCGATCAGGTTGGGGGTGTTTTGGAAAATTTCGACGAGTCGCTCGTGACCCGGTGGCTCGGGTAAATCGCGATAAAGATCGATCCCGATCGCTGCCGGTTGCTCGGCCGAAATTTTCTCGATCAGTTGGGCGAGCACGGCATCGGGAATGGGCCAATTCTCAACGCGGGAGATATCTTCTTCATCGATCGTCACGATGGTAATTCGTCGATCGACGGGTTCCTGGGGTCGCCATTCAAAAAATCGATCGAATGTTGCCCATTCTAAAATTTGAAACCAACCGAAAGTACCCCCAACGATAACGCAACCTGCGACGCTGGGGGCAATGAGAAACACTCCTCGCCACTCTTTCAGGAGTTGTTTGAACTTAAGCCACATTGACCATTTTCTGAAACTACTCGGTTAGGGGTTCGGTGACCAAGATCGGATTCGCCGCATAATCACCCAAACCGACTTGTTCTAGCAACTCCGTCCATTCAGACACCAAGTTATTATTGTCGGGTTCCGAGCGTTTGAGTTCGACCAACGTGGTGAGCGTATCGTACCAAACGCCTTGCCGACCGTAGGATGCAGCTAGCTCCAATGAGGTTCCCGATCTCGCTTGAGCCGCAAGGGTCGGGTCGGGTACGATCCGCTCGATCCAACCGGAAATGCTCGGAGAGTCCGGACGCAACCGCTCTCCTTCGAGGGTGACAAAATACCATTCGTAATGTTTGCCAGCTTCGAGAGGGGGAGCGTCGTCGGGCATCGTAAAACTAATAATACCTTTGCGACTGGTAATGGGCAAAATGGTTTGATAGTAGCTGTTTCGATCTTCGTCTTGCAAGCTGAAAAAGACTCGTTTGACGGAAGTCGGCGGCATGTAGATGTAAAAAGTCGGTCGCTCGGAAACCGTTCTACCGTGGTTGGTGTTGGGAATCAGGGCGGTCACGAAATACTGCTCGCCGCGAGAACCGGCTCCTGTGGTGGTATTTGGGGATTCGGACCCGGGGGTTTCAAAGGTTACTTCTCCACGAGACGCCCCACCAGTGGTTTGGGTGGGAGCATCCGTTCCGGGGGTTTCAAAGACCGTATCCGATCGAGATGCGCCGCCAGTGGTTCGCGCGGGAGCATCCGTTCCGGGGGTATCGAAGATGACTTGTCCGCGCGAGACATCCCCATCCCCGATCTCTGGATTGGTGACTTCGGGGAGGGTAAATTCGATCCTTCCCCGAGACGCACCGTCTGAAGAACGACGGGGAGCTTCATAGCTGGGAACTTCAAAGGTCACCGCTCTCGCCCAATAGAACCAGCTCGTCCCTGCGACTAGACCGATACTGGTAAGAATAGAAACAAGAGACTCTTTGGGCCACTTTTTCTGCTTAGCCATAACTTACCCTCTGAAAATTGGTCTGTGACTTGCACCCTTATCGTTTCGTCTATTATAAACTTCAAAGTTAGTCTCACTCGCATTTGGATATTGATAACGAACGAATTTTTTACATGTTGGAGAAGTCTTTCTAGAGCTGTGACTTCCTATCTCTTGTTTGAGACCCGTGCCTAGGTTGAGGGGTTCCCGGTGCTCAATAATTCTCAGACGGCATCAATCGTGAAGGAAACCTCCCCTGCCAGGAAATGAAAGGGGAGGTGAGATCGCGCTCCCTCTATTGTCTTGAGGTGCCTAGGAGACTGGGTAAAGACCGCGCAAAGATTCAAAAGCACCAAGTAAAGATTATTCTGTCTTATCGATCGGGTTTAAAATTGATGGATTCGAACCCAGAAAAAATATCGGATAAACGATTGTATAATTCCGATTAAAAATTCTATTTATCGAAAATAATGACTTCATAAAAGTTAAGCTAAAAAAAATAGAAATTCATTTAAGATTTAGGTACGGGCAATTCAATTCGACTCACAATAGCTAGCTCGATCTCTAACTCAGAAAAATCGAAAAAATTAATGTTTGGAATGCTTTTGAGGTAAGTGGGTTGGGTCTTCGAGGGTTGACCGAGTCGGTCGCAACTTCCAAGAAATCCTGGAGGCTGGCGCTTTTGAATGGAGTTAGGTTGCCATCGGGATGGGTTTTCGATGAACGCTCGAGACTTTCCGAATCCATGATTTGAGAACTGCAATGTTGTCCGTACTCAATGTAGAGATGTACTGACTCAACCTATTATGGTATCACAGTTAATTGCCCAAAAATTGACTTTAGGAGATTATGCCCAGGGAGCGATCGGGCGTAGTTTAAAGAAGTGCCTCAAGCATAAAAAACAAGTTCTTAAAGATAGCGATCGAGAACCCTTGCATCAAATGCGGATCGGGTTTCGACGGTTGCGCACGGTGATTTCGGTCTTCGATCGCATCCTGGAATTGCCCGAGGACGCAAGCAGGCGGAAAATTCGCAAAACTGTGGAGGTGTTGGGGGCAGTCCGGGATTTAGACGTGCTGCAAGCGGAACTGGCGACCCGGTATCGACCCAATTTAAGTGGGAAAGAAGAGAAATGTTTGGATAGCGTTCTCGAGACCCTCAAAAAACAGCGAGTTAAGGATTTTCACCATCTCGAAAAAGCTCTCAAAAGCGATCGCTTCGATCGACTCATCGGTTGTCTGCAAGATTGGCTCGAGCATCCGACTTGCAAAGCCATGGCAATCCTTCCCATTCGAGATGCGCTGCCGGATTTGCTCGGACCGACGATTGCCCAACTGTTCTTGCATCCGGGTTGGTGGGTGGGAACGACCCGAGGCAACGAGTTGAACGGTACGAGCGCGGCTCATGCGATCGGAATGCTCCAACAAATCGATCGCGAAAGTACCAGCCTGCACGATTTGCGAAAGCAGGTGAAGGGGGTGCGATATCAAACGGAAGTCTTTCTAGATTGTTACGACGAAACCTATGCTCGCCAAACTCGAGAATTTAAGCAAATTCAGGGGTTACTCGGTCAGATGCAAGACCAGGCAGTACTGCGGGAGTTTCTCGCGAAAGTCCTCAACTGCGATGTCGCTCGCATTTTACCCACCGTTGCGGCACAGATGCGCCTCGAACAGTGGCAACTTTGGCAGGAATGGCAACCGATTCGCGATCGCTATCTCGACGCCGACTTTCGCCAGTCGGTGCGGTTGTTGGTTTTGAACCCGGATTGAGAATAAGTTATAGAGTTATAGCGGTATTCAGTCGGGTTAGGACAATAGTGCGAGCTCTTGCTGGCGTTTCCAACGATATGATTGTTGGAGGTGTCCTAACTACAGTGAATACCGCTATATAGCCACCGCGCCTATTGGTTCGGACAATTAGTGCCCGCCGCGTGCGCGTGTGCGGAGCACACAAACATCTTGCTCGCATTGTCAATCATCACAATCACCCCGTCTCCCCTCTCTCCCTCTCCCCGTCACTGTGTCTCCCCAAATTCCCCCTCCCCCAATTGACGATCCGATCTACCTGACCCATCGACGCTGGATGATGGCGGCGTTGGAGTTGGCGCAAGCTGCCGGGGAAGCGGGGGAAGTTCCGGTGGGGGCGATTATTGTCGATAAGGCGGGGAATTTAGTAGCGACGGGCGAAAATCGACGGGAACGCGATCGCAACCCTATTGCCCACGCGGAAATCCTGGCGATTCAACAAGCCTCCCAAATGTTGCAAACCTGGCGGCTGAGCGAATGTACTTTGTACGTCACCCTCGAACCCTGTCCCATGTGTGCTGGGGCGATCGTTCAATCGCGATTGGGACTGTTAGTTTACGGGGCTGACGAACCGAAAACCGGGGCGATTCGCACGGTGATGAATCTTCCCGATGGCCCTTGCTCCTATCATCGTTTAAAAGTCCTCGGTGGTATCTTAGAGTCAACGTGTCGCGATCGATTACAAACTTGGTTCGATCGACGGCGATCGCCCTAACGGTTGCGCGAACATGCCGAAATAACGTCAGAAAATAGACGATGCACGAACTGTCCGTTGTTCTCAATCGATCCCTTCGAGTCGTCTTAAAGTAGAGGTTGAAAAGCGGAATTTAAAGCTCGCTTTAAAGTTCCGAACAACCGTACTTGCAACCGTGTTTCAAATCGACTCCTACGCGCAAAACAACTCACTCCCACAAAACTCCGCCAACACTGCAATGCCAACTCCGACTGGGGCATCTTCTGTTTCATCCCAGGTGTCGCCGTGGTTAATGCCGATCGTTCATCCCCTCGCACGTCATATCGTTTTGCCCGCGTGTTTTAGAGAAATTCGGGCGATGGGACAAGAGCATTTGCCTGCGACGGGGGCTACCATTCTCGCACCTACCCATCGTTCTCGCTGGGACCCCCTCGTTCTCTCCCACGCTACAGGGCGAGCGGTTTCCGGACGGGATCTGCGATTTATGACAACGGCAACGGAAACCACGGGCATTCAAGGCTGGTTTGCCTGTCGCTTGGGGGCGTTCCCCATCGATCTCAAGCGTCCCGGCATCGGCAGTTTGCGCCACGGCTTAGATTTACTGCACCAGGGCGAAATGCTGACCATTTTCCCCGAGGGCGGCATTTTCCATCAAGATACGGTGAGCCGACTCAAACCGGGTTTGGGTCGTCTGGCGATGCAGGCCGAATGCACGCAGCCGGGTTTGAAGGTGCGGGTTCTCCCCGTTGCCATCCGCTACAGTACCGGAAAACCACGCTGGGGTTGCGATGCGATCGTCAAGATCGGCAAACCCATCTGGGTGAAAGATTACCCCAAAGACTCCACCAAACGCAGCGCCAAGAAGCTGACGACCGATTTATCTGAAGCCCTGCAAGAACTGTACGATCGAGCAATCTGAGGAGAGAGGGGAAGACACAGTGACGCGGTGACGCGCAGAGGGGGAGATATAGCGATATGCAGTCATGTTAGGACACAAGTGACCGTGGGCAGGCAATCGCGGTGGGAGAAAGATGCTCGTAACCCTCAGACTGTCAGCGCCCTCACAGAATTCAGCAATAAGAACTCATAACCGGTCTCGACACCCATTAGTGAAAGGTGAAGCTGACGTGCCGCAATTCAAGGGGAATGGGGAACGGGGAATGGGGAATGGTTTTGAGTATGGGATCTCAGGGTCGATCCGTCATCGGAAACCGTCTAGATCTCAAGAGTCAATCGAGTAGAAACACTAAATCTGGGGCTTGACAACCGAGAGATTTCCGCGCGCGTTTCACCAATGCTCTACACCCTACACCCCACCTCCGTTACCCAGTTAGAGTGCAGTGCATCCCGTCCCACCATGGCAGTCTGGAGGCGATCGCGCAACCGTTGAGTGATGGGGCGATCGTCTGGGAGGGAGTAGGTTTCCACGCTCAGCACCGGCAGAATTTGCGCCGCCGTACCGCACAGAAACACTTCATCGGCGATCAATAGCTCCGATTTGTCGACAGGTCTCTCGATGGTAGGAATGCCCAAATCGCGGGCAAGGGTGAGAATACTATCGCGGGTAATGCCTTCGAGAATATCTTGGTCGGTGCTGGGGGTAATCAACTGACCGTTACGCACCAAAAATAGATTCATCGCCGAAGCTTCGCTGACTTTTCCCTGGGAGTTCATCAAAATCGCTTCATCGAACCCCGATTCGACGGCTTCAGTTTTTGCCAGTGCCGAGGCGATATAGGCAGCACTGGTTTTGCCGCGCAGGGGTTGGCTGCGATCTTCTTGTCGCTGCCAGGAACTAATCCGACAGCGCACTCCACTGCCCGGTAGATAGTCCCCCATCCCTAAGCCGTATACGAGCAAGTCTTTTTCCATCTCGTGCAGTCGCGGGGCAATCCCCAAACTGGAAGTATAAATTAGCGGTCGGATGTAGAAGGAAGAGGAGGGTTGGTTGCGGCGGACGAACTCGATGAGGATGGATTGCAACTCTTCTGGAGCTATCGAATAACCCAGGTATCGGGCACTGCGACTCAGTCGCTGGCAATGGGCATCGAGACGAAACAACAAGATGCGATCGCCATCGATAAACCCGCGAATCCCCCCGAGAACCCCCGTCCCGTAATGGAGGGCGTGGGTGGCAATGGAAATGCGAGCGTCGTTGAAGGGGAGAAACTGTCCTTGTAGGTAGGCGTCGGGCAAGAACTGATGAGTTGTTTGGGCGATCCCGGGGGTGGGTTTTTGAGTTGCAGTGGCGCTCATGTGTCGGTCTGGTGCGATAAAATGTTCGGAATAAACATTATATTAGCACCACTTAATAGTGGTGTCATTAAAGCACGCCTCAAAAATATCTAACAAAATCCCCCAGAATGCACGATCCGAAACAGCTCGAAAACCTGACAAATTTAGGACTAACGCGCTATGAAGCGGCGATTTACTTAGCACTGCTCGAACGCCAGGATTTTACTCCGGCGCAAGTGGCAACCCTGGCCCAAGTGCCCCGACAGCGAGTTTATGACGTACTGGCTTCTCTGCGCGATCGGGGTTTGTGCGTCGAGCGTCATTCCGGGCGCCAGCGGCTCTTTCAAGCGGTCGATCCGGCGCGAGCGCTCCCCACCCTACTGCGGGAAAAACAGCGCCAGTACGATGCGGAAATCGCCCAGCAGCGGGAACGAACAGAGAGCCTCGTTACCGCTTTGACTCCCCTGTACCAAGCCGGACATGGCACCCAAGATCCGCTGGCATATATTGAAGTGCTTTCCGAACCCAATCGCATTTTCGATCGCGCGATCGAACTGGCTCAGTCAGCACATGAAAGTATCTGCGTGTTCTTCACTTATCCGTCCCTACTCAGTTACGAAGAAGGATTGCAATTGGTGAAAGAACCCCTCGATCGCAGTATTACCTACCGGACGATTTACGAGCATCACAGTTGGGAAGATCCGAGCGATCGAGAATTTATCCGCCAGTGTCAAGAATGGGGGCAGCAAGTACGCTTCGTTCGGGAACTGCCATTTAAAATGCAGCTTTTTGACGATCGCTATACTTTACTCTCTCTGCAAGACCCCCTCGCGAGTACCCCCCGATTCACCGCCACGATCTTCACCCATCCGGGGTTGGCTTCGATGCTGCAAATTTCTTTTGAAACCATCTGGCAAGAGGGCACAAATCCACCCAAAAGTTAAAAACTATTTCTCGTCAGACCTATCCTTTCCCCTGTGCTCCCAACCCCCCGAACGGTCGCGTCGCACTGTACAATGAGTAACACTTATTTATCAATTTTGACGTCTCGAATACATTTAGTAATGTCGAATCCGAGCGCTCGAAACCTCCACCCTCAGCTCACTTTTTCCCGATAATCGCAACTGAAAGATAATGAATTCAATGACAAGCGTGACTGCGAGCGCACCTACTGCCCCCACGACCACGACTCTTCCTCGCCGCCGTGCGGTGTTTCCCTTCACGGCGATCGTCGGCCAGGAGGAGATGAAACTGGCCCTGATGTTGAATGCCATCGATCCGAAAGTGGGTGGCGTGATGATTATGGGCGATCGCGGCACGGGAAAATCGACCACGATTCGAGCGCTGGCGGAATTGTTACCAGATATTGATGTGGTGGGTGACGACCCCTTCAACAGCCATCCTAGCGATCCGGAAATGATGAGCGATGGGGTGCGAGAGCGCTTAGATCGACAGGATTCGCTCCCCGTCAGCCGTAAAAAAGTGCCCATGGTAGACTTACCCCTGGGGGCAACGGAAGACCGGGTTTGCGGTACGATCGATATCGAAAAAGCTCTTTCGGAAGGGGTGAAAGCCTTTGAACCGGGTTTGCTAGCGAAAGCCAATCGCGGCATCCTCTACGTGGATGAGGTGAACCTCCTCGACGACCACTTAGTTGACGTGTTGCTCGATTCAGCGGCGTCTGGTTGGAATACCGTGGAACGGGAAGGCATTTCCATCCGCCACCCGGCACGGTTCGTGTTGGTAGGTTCTGGGAACCCCGAAGAAGGAGAACTGCGACCCCAACTGCTCGATCGTTTCGGGATGCACGCCGAAATCCGTACCGTGAAAGAGCCGAATCTGCGAGTGCAAATCGTCGAAGAACGCTCCACCTTCGATGGCGACCCCCAGACCTTCCTCGAAAATCATCGCCAAGAGCAAGAAGCCCTGCGGGAAAAATTGATTCGAGCTCAAGAACTCCTGCCTTCAGTGACGATCGATCGCGAACTGCGCGTCCAAATTTCCCAAGTTTGCTCGGAGTTGGATGTGGATGGATTGCGCGGGGATATCGTCACCAACCGGGCGGCCAAAGCCCTGGCAGCCTTTGAAGGTCGCACGGAAGTTACCGTCGATGATATTCGCCGGACGATCGTCTTGTGTTTGCGTCACCGACTGCGCAAAGACCCCTTGGAATCGATCGATTCGGGATACAAAGTTGAAAAGGTATTTTGCAGCGTCTTCAAGCTGGAAATGCCAGAAGACTAACCTGAAGACAGAGAAGACAAAAACCCATGTCGCGATCGCCTGCCGGATTGGAGAGAACTGCGGTCGTGACATGGGAAATCAGTGAAGCCGTGACGGGAAAGCGATCTCCGATTAGAGCTAAGCGCAAGGGATGCGAGGACATTTAATTGGGTACACAACGTACAGTAGGGGTCAACGGCCGCATTCCCCCTACAAGATTTATAAAGACTTAACCTGAATCTCAATCGTCCTAACTGCTATGCGCGCGAGCTGTATCAAGGCGATCGCTTTTCTCAACTCAAACCACCCAAATCGAGTCTGCGAGCGACATCATGCCTTCGAGGCATAATAACCGAGAGCCTCAAACTGATGTTGGCGTACCCGCAGTCGAAGCCGCCAACTCCGCCAACTGTTCCTGTTGGTCTTGGGCGATGCAAGTTTGAAAAATTGGTTCTAAATCTCCTTCTAACACCGTCGTCAGGTTGAAGTTCTGACCCAATCGATGGTCGGTGGCGCGGTTATCTTTGTAGTTGTAGGTGCGAATTTTTTCCGATCGCGCCCCAGTTCCTACCTGAGATCGCCGCCGGGAGGTAATTTCTGCCTGCTGTTCTTGCAGCTTCATTTCGTATAGCTTCGCCCGCAAAATCTGCATGGCCCGTTCCCGGTTTTGCAGCTGCGATCGTTCTTCGGTACAGAAAATCCGAATTCCCGTAGGTTTGTGAATCAGGTCGACGGCCGTTTCCACCTTGTTGACGTTCTGACCGCCAGCACCACCCGATCGCGCTGTGGACATTTCGATGTCTTTGGGATCGATTTCCACTTCCACTTCATCCACTTCCGGCATCACCGCCACCGTGGCCGTGGACGTATGTACTCGACCCCCAGCTTCGGTCACCGGAACTCGCTGCACCCGGTGCACCCCAGCCTCGAATTTGAGCTTGCTGTAGACGCGATCGCCCTGAATCTCCAGAATCGCCGCCTTGAATCCCCCCATATCCGCGAGGGACTCGCTCACCAGCTTCACCCGCCAGTTGTAATTTTCCGCATAGCGGGAGTACATCCGCACCAAATCACCTGCCCAGATGCTAGCCTCGTCTCCCCCAGTTCCCGCCCGAATTTCGAGCATGATATTCTTCTCATCGTTGGGGTCTTGGGGCAGGAGCAGGATTTTCAGCCGCTGTTCGAGTTCTTCAAGAGCCGTTTCGAGTTCGTCCACTTCCAGGGCGGCCATCTCCCGCATCTCGGGATCGTCGTTGGCTTCTTTGAGGACTTGCTGCGCGCCAGCCAACTCCTCCGTTTTCTCCTTCCAAACCTCGTAGGTGTTCACCACCTCTTCCAGAGATGCCCGCGCCTTGGCCACTCGCTGAAACTCACCCGGATCGCTGGCGATATCTGGATCTGCCAGTCGGCGGGTCAACTCGTGAAAGGTTTGCTCGACGGATTTTAATTTATCGATCAGGTAACTTGGAGCCATGGCGCAGTCCTCTTGATTGGTCTAAACAGCGATCGCGCCGATGGAATCTCGACGCTAAAATCTCGAACTTCAGATGCGTTATCGATGGGTTCGCCCATCCAACACCGAGAATCGACGCGGCGCGGCTACTGCTTGGACTCGGTATTTTCCTCGGAGGATTGGGTGCCCATCATGCCGTACTTGCGCATGAATCGCTCCACTCGTCCTTCCGTATCGATAATCTTCTGGTTGCCGGTATAGAAGGGATGATTTCCCGACCAGACATCGACGTGAAGTTCGGGTTTAGTCGACCCCACGGTCATCACCACTTCTCCGTTGCAGTAGACTTTGGCTTCGGGATACCACTCGGGATGAATATCGGATTTGGGCATGGCGGATTTCTCTCGTTGTCTTAGGCTGTTCGTGGGGATATCAATATTTTAGCGTTTCGAGCCATTCCCCACGATCTCGGAAAACTCGAAACGGCACTTCGATTAACGCTTGGAGTACTGAGGAGCCTTACGAGCTTTGCGCAAACCGTACTTCTTCCGTTCCTTGGCGCGGGGATCGCGGGTGAGATAGCCTTCAGCTTTCAAGGGCTGGCGGTTATCGGGGTCGAGTTCGCACAGCGCCCGGGCAACACCCAAGCGAATGGCTTCGGCTTGACCGGTGAGTCCCCCACCGCGCACGTTCACCAGGATATCGTACTCCGCTTCCAAACCCAGGGTCTCGAGGGGAGTGCGGGTTGAGGCGATGTAAGCCGGGTTGTACTGCAGGTAGACGTTGCCGGGTTTGCCGTTCACCGTCAGTTCTCCGCTACCGGGAACCAAACGGACGCGGGCGATAGCTTCTTTGCGGCGACCGGTTCCCCAGTACGCGACGCGGTTTTGACGTTCGGTTGCTTCCATTAGGCTTTCACTCCAGGGGTGGTGTTGATTTCTAAGACTTCGGGCTGTTGGGCGGCGTGGGGATGCTCGGAACCGGCATATACTTTCAGGTTGGTGAATAGCTTGCGTCCGAGGGCATTTTTGGGCAGCATCCCTTTGACAGCTTTCTCGATAATCCGTTCGGGAATGCGAGCTTGCAGCTTATCGAAGGTTTCCACCTTCATTCCCCCCGGTCTACCCGAGTGGCGGCGATAGAGCTTTTGGCTGCGTTTTTTGCCCGTCACCTGCACTTTTTCGGCATTGATGACGATCGCGAAATCCCCCGTATCCATGTGAGGGGTAAAGGTGGGTTTGTTTTTGCCCCGTAGAATCTGAGCGATCTCGCTGGCGAGTCGTCCCAAACGCTTATCGGTGGCGTCGATGACGTACCATTTTTTCTCGATCGAATCGACGGGGGGAACGTGGGTTTTAATCATAGCTATTATGTAATCGGTAATGGGCGATCGAACCCGCAATGGGTCTCGAAGGCAAACTTGGGCATGGCATCGATCCACGCTTCCGGTTTAAAAGGATTTTCGGGATAGCCAACCCGCAGCAAACACAAACCGTGGGCGGGGGCGGCGTACTTCACCGCTTCTCGACGCTCGTTAGTCCAAATGTCGTAGAAGTTGGCGAGGGATCTCTGTCCCCGACCCACCTGAACCAGCAACCCTACCAAAAGGCGCATCATCCCATAGAGGAAGCCACTGGCTTGAACTTCGATGTAGAGCGACGAACCCTGACGCTCGCATCGAGCTTCTTGTACCTCCACCCAAGAGTGAGCGCGCCCGGAACCCGCTCGGTGAAATGCCGCCAAATGATGGCGACCCACCAGGGGATCTAAAGCCGCTTGAATCCGCTTCTCGTCGAGGGGCGCGTGGTAGTAGTGCCACGCCACCGGACTCAAGAACAAGTTGGGATAGGAGTCGGTGTAGAGGGTGTAGCGATAGCGTCGCCACAGGGCGCTAAACTGCGCGTGCCAGTTAAAGTCTACCGCAGCCGATGCCCGCACGATAATCCCCTCTGGCAATCGGTTGTTGAGGACGGTTCCCCATTTACCAGCGGGAATAGGACTGCTCGAATCGAAGTGCGCCACCTGAGCGGCGGCGTGTACCCCGGCATCGGTCCGACCCGCACCGTGGACGGTGACCGGATGTCCCATTTCGATGGCGAGGGCTTTTTCGAGTTCTTCTTGGACCGTGGGCAAATTCACTTGCCGCTGCCAACCATGAAAATGAGTGCCAAGGTACTGGACGACCATGGCAACTCGCTCTCGAGGCTGGGGGATGGAGGGGGACATCAACGGGTCAATCGACGAGTTCGATAATTGACATTTTGGCGTTATCGCCCCGGCGGCTGACGGTGCGCAGAACGCGGGTATAGCCGCCGTTACGGCTGCCGTAGCGATCGGGCACGCCCGCAAATAGGGCATGAACCAATCCTTTATCGTAAAGATAGCCCATGGCTTGACGGCGAGCGGCCAGGGTTCCGTCTTTTGCCAGAGAAATGATTCTCTCGGCTTCCGAACGCACGGCTTTGGCGCGGGCGGTGGTGGTGGTAATCCGACCGTGACGGAGCAGTTCGGTGGTCAAAGACCTCAAGAGGGCTTTGCGCTGATCGGCAGGTTTGCCGAGGAGAGGGACACGACAACGATGACGCATGATAGTAAGAACAAATGACGAACGATCGATTTTTGATGGGAAGAAGTTCAACTCCGAGCGCCCACGCGGGTTGGCGTTGGGAGCTTCACCTTCATTTCCCTAGGCTTTCGATTTTTCTTGAGGCAGGGTAATTCCCAACCGCTCTTGCAGGGCCTCAATTACTTCTTCAGCGGATTTTTGCCCGAAGTTTTTAATTTCGAGCAGGTCTTCTTGGGAATAATCTAATAAGTCGGCGACGGAATTAATCTGCGCGCGCTTGAGACAATTGTAGGCTCTCACCGAAAGCTGAAGTTCTTCGATGGGAATCTGACTGTTGGGATTTTCGTCCGGGGTGAACTCATCTTTGAGCGATTCCACGGTAATGTCTTTGAGTGGGACGAATAGATCCACTAAAAGATTCGCCGCTTCCCCGATCGCCTCTTGAGGGGTTAAACTCCCGTTGGTCCAGATTTCCATAATCAGGCGATCTTTTTCCAAGGAGCCGCCCACGCGGGCATCTTCGACGGTATAGTTGACCTTTCTCACGGGCATGAACACCGCGTCGATTTGCAGGTAGTCCAGGGCCGTCGATTCGTCTCGACTGCGCTCGACGGAGCGATACCCAGTCCCGGTTTCGATCCGAAATTCCATCTCCAGCGATGCTTTTTCCGCCAAGGTGGCAATATACTGACTTTGGCTGGCAACCTCCACTTCCGAGGGCAGATCGAAGTGGTCGGCGGTTACCGTTGCCGGACCTTGAACGAGCAAGCGACCGATTTGGGGCTGGTTCGTGCGGCTTTTGAGCACGACTTCCTTCATATTTAACAGGATTTCCAGCACGTCCTCTCGGACGCCGGGCATCGTCGCGAACTCGTGATTCACCCCACCAATGCGGACGGCCGTAATTGCCGAGCCTTGTAAGTTGGAGAGCAGAACTCGCCGCAGGGCATTCCCCACCGTCGTCCCTTGACCCCGTTCTAACGGCTCGATAATAAATTTGCCGTAGAGACCTTGGCCTTTCTCTGGATTTTTACTTTCTACACACTCAATTTGGTATTGCGTCACGGCATAACCTCCCTTAACCTTAGTCCCCAGAAGATAGATACGTTTGACCGACCTAATGCTGAGTATTACGCTAGAATTTGATTTTCGTGGATGCTCGTTTGGAGCGGGTGGGGAGCGAAGCATCGGCGAGCCACTGGCAACTTCAAGTTCCCGTGGCAACCCCGTCCGTCCCAGCGCACGAAAAGCAATCGATGGCTAAACTCGCCGACGCTTGGGCGGACGGCAGCCATTATGGGGAATGGGGGTAATATCTCGAATGAGGGTAATTTCCAGACCCGCTGCCTGTAAAGCCCGGATGGCTGTTTCTCGTCCGGCTCCCGGACCGCTGACCATCACCTCGATTTGACGCATTCCCTGGTCGCTAGCCCGACGGGCTGCGCTTTCGGCAGCGGTTTGAGCGGCGTAAGGGGTTCCTTTTTTCGCCCCCTTGAACCCACTCGAACCGGCCGTTGCCCAGGAGATCACCTCTCCTTTGGTATCGGTAATGGTGACGATCGTGTTGTTAAAGGTAGACTGAATGTAGCCTATGCCATTGGGGACGTTCCGCTTTTGTTTGCGAGAACCTGATTTTTTGTTGGGTCGTGTTGCCATGTTCGTTTTTCAAGCGTGTATAGAATGAATGTGAGCTCGGCTGGGGCAAACTGTAGATGCAAGTTTTCGGGGTGTCTGAGGGAGTGGGAATGCGCGTGCCAAACAGCTTCGGCTTCGGTTGGGGCACTCGATGGGGGGATGAAGCTTGCTTCCCGAGGACGTCGGCTCGTCCGCAACCGATGCGCTCTATTTCTTGGCGCCAGCTTTCTTCTTACCTGCGACGGTGCGACGAACGCCTCGGCGAGTGCGAGCGTTGGTGCGGGTGCGCTGACCGCGAACGGGCAAACCCTGACGGTGACGGCGACCTCGATAGCAGCCGATGTCTACCAAACGCTTAATGTTCATCGATTCCCAACGCCGCAAGTCCCCTTCGACTTGATAGTTGGCTTCGATAGTTTCCCGCAGGGCGGCGACTTCTCCATCGCCTAGATCTTTGACGCGAGTATCGGGGTTAATTCCCGTGGTCTCGAGAATTTTTTGTGCGGTCTTCAGACCGATACCATAGATATAAGTCAGACCAATTTCGACGCGCTTATCTCGTGGAAGGTCTATTCCTGCAATCCGTGCCACGTTTTTCTCTCCAGATTAGAGTAATTCGATCGACTAAAAAGACTGGGTCTTTTCTAGCAGCAAAGTGGGCTGCCACAACAATTTTCGCGGGCGATTTAGCCTTGGCGTTGCTTGTGTTTTGGATTGGGACAAATCACCATAACTCGACCGCGACGACGGATGACGCGGCACTTTTCGCAAATTTTTTTGACAGATGCTCGTACTTTCACGATTTTACATAGTTATACAACAAACTCTATATCTTAACTTTTTCATATTTAAAAGTCAAAGATAAAAAATTAAAATTTGGGGAACGATAACGAGCTACCGGACTTACTTTTTCCGCAAGCGATAAGTAATTCTACCTTTGGTTAAATCGTAAGGTGTCACTTCTACCTTGACGCGATCTCCGGGAAGGATTTTAATGTAGTTACGTCGAATTTTTCCAGAAATATGGGCAAGGACATTAAACCCATTATCTAAATCGACTCGAAACATCGCATTGGGTAGAGACTCGGTCACCGTCCCTTCCACTTCAATTAAGTCTTGCTTTGCCAATTTTTTTCCCTATTTACGATGGTGTAAATTTACCGTTGAAGACACGAACAGACCCTAGTTTTTGGTTGTTCTCTAACGTATACTATCAAATTTCGATTCGATCGTGTCCCTCGAAATCAGTAGATTTGCCTAGGAGTGCGGGATTAAGTTTATCAGGGTCTCCCGCACTTCCTCAATGGGTCGATTTCCATCAATAACTTTCAAGCATTGACGTTGGCGATAAAACTCGATGGTGGGTTCGGTTTCTTGCCGATAAACACTTAAACGACGGCGAATCGTTTCCTCTGTATCGTCAGCTCGTCCTCGCCCCAACAACCGAGTGACGATCGTTTCATCGGGAACATCCAAATTAATCGCACCATCGCAAGTTTGTTCCATCTGAAGCAGTAATTTCTCCAAAAACTCTGCTTGAGAAACCGTGCGGGGAAACCCATCTAAAATCCACCCGGTTTTGGCATCAGGCATCTGCAATCGTTCTCGAACTAAATCGAGAATTAGTGCTTCGGGAACGAGTTCGCCGCGAGCCATATACCCCTCGGCTTGTTGGCCGAGTTCGCTACCAGCAGCCACGGCTTGGCGAAGAATATCTCCAGTAGAAATATGGGGAATCTGACAGAATTCGGCCAGCTTTTGAGCTTGAGTGCCTTTACCGGCTCCGGGAGGACCTAAAAAGATAAACTGCATCGCTTTTACTGCTTCACCATGCCCTCATAACGTTGGGAAATGACGTAAGTCTGAATTTGTTTTGCCGTATCGATGGCAACCCCAACGATAATCAGCAAAGATGTTGCCCCTAATCCTTGGAAAGTCGGCACGCGAGTTGCCCCTTCCACGGCAGTGGGAACGGTTGCCACCAGACCTAGGAAAATGGCCCCGAGAAAGGTGAGCCGATTCAAAACCTGAGAAA
Organism: Zarconia sp.; assembly: GCF_057467645.1. NCBI lineage: Bacteria > Bacillati > Cyanobacteriota > Cyanophyceae > Oscillatoriales > Zarconia > Zarconia sp. The sequence continues at coordinate 26,703 of NZ_JBRJXU010000097.1, read as the reverse complement.
TATACTGTTCGGTAGCTTTCCCCGGTCGAATCCCTGGAATGCTCGAACCCATTTTTTTCAAGTTTTTCGACAGGTCGGCCGGGTCGAGGGTCAAAGAGGCGTAAAAGTAACTAAAAAAGACAATTAGCACCAGGTAGAAAGATACGTATAACCAAGGCCAAGGACTGTTCGGACCCAGATAGCGACCGACATTCGATAACATCGGATTATTGGTGGCTTCGGCCAAAAATCCGGGCAAAATCAAAAAGCTAGAGGCGAAAATAATCGGCATCACCCCCCCCTGATTCAAGCGCAAGGGCAGATAGCTGGTCCGTTCGCGATAGAGACGGCGACCCACTTGTCGGCGAGCGGAAATAATTGGAATGCGCCGAGCACCTTCTTGAACGAACACGATCCCGACGATGGTCACTAAGAAGACCATCACCAAAATCAGAACTCGACCGACAATTCCTTGGTCTCGCTGGGCTAGTTCGATGGTGTCTCCTAAGGAATAGGGTAGAACGGCAACGATATTGACGAAAATCAACAGCGATGCACCGTTTCCAATTCCGCGTTCGGTAATCAGTTCCGAGACCCACATCACGAACATCGCCCCAGCCACTAATGCCAACATGGTTTTGGCAATAAAGAAGGGAACCGGGTCTGTATTAGACGCCGACATGTAAGCGCTCGTCCAAATCGCAATCCCCGTACTTTGCAAGACGGCAACGCCCAGGGCGACGTAGCGGGTAATTTGAGAGATCTTGCGCCGTCCGGCTTCCCCTTCGTTCTTTTGCAGGTCTTCTAAACTGGGAATGGCCGCTGTGAGCAGCTGAACGGCGATCGATGCGTTAATAAAGGGCAAAATCCCCAAGGCAAAAATCCCCAGGCTTTCTAAACCCCCTCCAGAAAACGCATTCAACAATCCGAAGAAGGGGCTGTTTTGGAAATCGGTGGCAAATCGGGCGCGATCAATTCCCGGAACCGGCAACCAAACGCCCAAACGCACTAAAACAATTAAGCCAACCGTTACTAATATTCGTCCCCTCAAACCCGCAGCTTGAGCCATTTGAATGAATGTCTCTTGTGCGGTGGGGGCTTTATCTCGACTTACCGCCATGAAGGTTTACCTCTACCTTGACTCGCCATTGGTGTCATCTCGTCCCTTCCCCAAAAGGTCAGCTATCGGCGACTTCACAACTTCCACCGGCGGCCTCGATTTTCTGTCGGGCGCTGGCGGTAAAAGCAGCAGCTTTCACCGTTAGGGCAACGGTTAGCTCTCCATCTCCCAAGATTTTCAGGGGACCGTTGCTGGCGGTCACGAGTCCTGCTTCTAATATGGATGCCAACGTGACTTCTGTATTCGCGGGTAGGGACGCAAGTTTACCTACGTTTACAATAGTGTAATGTTTGGGGTTAATTACCGTAAAGTGCTTGAGTTTGGGAACCCGGCGGTAGAGAGGAAGTTGACCCCCTTCAAAACCCGGACGAGTCCCGCTACCCGATCGCGATTTTTGACCGCGCATTCCTTTACCGCAGCTTGCCCCTTGACCGGCGGCAATCCCCCGACCGACTCGGCGGCGGCGTTTTTTAGAACTCGGTTTGGGGACGGCATCTTGTAGTCTCATAATTTTAAGGATTTAAACGCTCGGCTCAATTTGAGGATGCTTTCAAGCTGGTGTTTTTAACTCGAAGCGTAAAGTTTCTCGATGGAGATATCTCGCTCGCGAGCCACTTCCGAAAAGCGGCGCAGGCTATCGAGGGCATCGACGGCGGCTCTGGCATTATTGAGGGGATTGCTCGACCCCAACTGTTTGGCGAGGATGTTGCGCACCCCGGAAAGTTCTAGCACGGTGCGCACGGCGCCACCGGCAATTACCCCCGTCCCCGGAGCGGCCGGTCGCATCATCACTTTTGCTCCACCCGCAATACCGTTAGCGCGATGGGGAATGGAGTTCGATTTGGTCAAGGGAACGGTGACGAGGTGCTTTTTCCCATCGACGACGCCCTTTTTCACCGCACCGATGACGTCACCGGCTTTACCCACGCCAACTCCCACTTGACCCCGTTCGTTGCCGACGACGACAATGGCGCGGAAGCTGAGTTTTTTACCCCCTTTGACCACTTTAGTGACGCGGCGAATCTGAACGACGCGCTCTTGCCACTCGCTTTCTTTCTCTCGATTGCGATTACCTTTTTTGTTTCTGCGTTGCTCTTTTTGTTCTGCCATGATTGTTTGCTCGTTTTTTAATGATGAATTGCGAGTCTGGATATCCTCAAGGGTGCAGTGCCATCGGAGGGTTCCTTAGAAACTCAAACCCGCTTCGCGAGCGGCATCGGCCAGAGCTTTGACGCGACCGTGGTACAGGTTTCCGCCGCGATCGAAAACAACTTTCTCGATTCCTTTATCCTTGGCGCGCTGGGCGACGAGTGCTCCCACTTTCGCGGAGGCATCGCAGGTGGAGGCGGAGGTAAGATCCGATCGCAAATCGGCATCTTTCGTAGAGGCGGCGACTAGAGTCCGATGTTCGGTATCGTCGATGATTTGAGCGTAAATATGTTTGTTCGAGCGAAAGACCGATAACCGAGGACGCTCGGGGGTTCCAGAGACTTTCCGCCGAACTCGGCGATGTCTGCGTTGAATGGATTCTTTGCGCGTTATTTTCATAAACCAAACTCACTTAAACCGTTATGAACTGACGACTCGCAGGGAAAAAGACCTCGAAGAGCCATGGCTGTAAACCCCACGCTCGATTATTTCTTACCGGCTTTACCGGCTTTGAGTCGAACGACTTCGCCGGCGTAGCGAATTCCTTTACCTTTATAGACTTCAGGGGGTCGGACGCTGCGGATGCGAGCGGCAGTATTCCCGACCACTTCTTTATCAATGCCGCTGACAATCACGTTGGTGTTATTCTCAACGGCCATCTGAATGCCTTCGGGGGGAACGACTTCAACGGGTTTCGAGTAGCCCACGTTCAAAATCAAATTGCGACCTTGCACCTGAGCGCGATAACCCACGCCTTGAATTTGCAACCGTCGCTCGAATCCTTTGGAGACACCTTCGACCATGTTGGCGACCAAGGTGCGCGAAAGACCGTGACGAGACCGAGCGACCCGAGAATCGTCGATGCGTTTGACAACTATGGCTTTATCCTCTTGTGCCAAACTCACCTGGTCGGGTAAAACTCGACTCAGTTCGCCTTTAGGTCCTTTGACTGAAATTTGCTGGCCCTCGATGTTGACCGAAACTTTATCGGGTAGATCGATGGGACGTTTACCAATACGAGACATCGCTTGTGTGTCCTTTGTTCTTGATATTCGGTATGGGGTTGGGAAATCGCTCTGGTGCGACGTTAGTAGACGTAGCAGAGGACTTCTCCACCGACCCCTTGACGACGGGCATCTCGGTCGGTCATGATCCCCCGAGAAGTGGAAACGATCGCAATACCGATCCCACCTAAAACTTTCGGCAGTTCTTTGCGATTTTTGTAAACTCGCAATCCGGGCTTGCTAATTCGCTTCAGTTCTCGCACGATCGGTTGGCGGTTTTTCCCCTTGTACTTGAGGGAAACCACCAAATGCATTTCGATTCCTTCTCCGGCTGCCTCGAAATCGTCGATAAACCCTTCATCTTTGAGGACTCGGGCAATGTTGCGGGTCATTTTAGTCGAAGGCACTTTCGTGGTTTGATGCCGCGCCAGGTTCGCATTACGGATGCGAGTGAGCATATCTGCAATTGTATCGTTGGTCGCCATAATTTTTTGTGTGTCAACCGGCCTCAATTACTACGGAAGGGCATGCCCATTTCTTTGAGTAAAGCGCGACCTTCTTCATCAGTTTGCGCGCTGGTTACGATCGAAATATCGAGTCCGCGAATTCGATCGATACTGTCATATTCCACTTCGGGGAATATCAGTTGCTCTTTGACCCCGAGGGTGTAGTTCCCCCGACCGTCGAAGCTGTTGGGACTAACGCCGCGAAAATCGCGAATCCGAGGCAGAGCCAAATTAATCAGTCGTTCGAGAAAGGCATACATGCGATCGGAACGTAGGGTCACCATGATTCCGACGGGCATCCCCTGGCGCAATTTGAAGCCCGCGATCGATTTCTTGGCTCGCGTTACCACCGGCTTTTGTCCGGTAATCACGGCGATTTCGGCAAGGGAAGATTCGAGAGCTTTCGCATTTTGAGAGGCTTCTCCCAATCCTCGATTGACCGTCACTTTCACGACTTTGGGAACCTGATGGAGGTTTTTATACTCGAAGCGTTCCGTAAGTTTGGGAACGATCGTTTCTTGATATTTCGTTTTCAGCGATTGAGCCATTTTGGATAATTTACACTCAGAAAGTCAGAAGGAAAACGTTTTTTATTGATGTTGTTCGCAACGCAAAAAAACGCTTTATCAGTCAATAATTTCCCCGGTTTTTTTGAGCTTTCGGACTTTTCGACCTTCTTCGGTGAAGGTATAGCAAATCCGGCTGGCGACCTTCTCTTTTTCCGAGTAAAGCATCACGTTGGAGCTGTGAATAGGGGCTTCAAAGGTGACGATTTTTCCGGATTCGCCTTCTTGCTGGGGCTTTACGTGCTTGGTGATGATGTTGGCTCCCTTGACCACCACCTGGCTTTTTTTGGGGATGGCTTGAAGCACTTCCCCAACTTTTCCCTTATCTTTGCCCGAAATAACCTGCACTGTATCGCCTTTTTTGACGTGCATTCGGTAGCGGATGGGGCGTTGCGTTACTTTGGCCACTAGAGAACCTCCGGTGCTAGAGATACGATTTTAGTAAAGTTTTTATCGCGCAGCTCGCGAGCCACCGGTCCGAAAACGCGGGTTCCTCTAGGGTTGCCGTCTTGGTTGATAATCACGGCCGCGTTGTCATCGAAACGAATGCTCATGCCGCTGTCTCGACGCAATCCCTTGCGAGTGCGCACCACGACGGCTCGCACGATGTCTGACTTCTTAATGGCCATATTGGGAATTGCATCTTTGACCACGCCGATAATGATGTCACCTACGCCGGCATAGCGTCGGTTCCCGCCGAGAATTCGGATGCACAATATTTTGCGAGCGCCGCTATTATCGGCAACGTTGAGATAGGACTCTTTTTGAATCACGATTGGGTCTCCCTTCGCGTCGCGCGTATGTTACTAGTCTTGGAGTGCTTTGCTGAGCGTTTCGATCACCATCCAGCGTTTCGTGCGGCTCAGAGGGCGAGTCTCTCGAATGCGAACCCGATCGCCTTCGTTACATTCGTTATTCTCGTCGTGGGCTTTATATCGCTTCGTCTGCACGACAATTTTGCCGTATTTGGGGTGGGGAGCGCGGTTTTCAACGGCGACCACCACGGTTTTTTGCATTTTGCTGCTGACAACAGTGCCAACACGTTCTTTAACTGCCATGATTGGGTGAAAAGAGAGTGATGTATAGGAGCCAGAACCACGAGCGGGCCTCAGTTATTCCGAGGCAGCGGCTTCTGCAGTTTCGGCGACCGGTTCGGCTGCCGGTTCGGCTGCCGGTTCCGGGGTCGACGGGGTTGCGTCTTGGGCACTGGCTTTAGCGCTGGCAATTTGACGCTGGCGCTCGACGGTCAGCAGTTGACCAAGGCGGTGGCGCTTGTGTTTGAACAAATGAGGCTTTTCGAGCTGACCGGTTACTTTTTGCAGTCGCAACTCGAACAGCTCTTTTTTAATCGCTAAGATTTGTTCGGAGATTTCTTCGTCACTTAGAGGGGTGACCTCGTCAATTTTGGGTAATGACATCGGCTTGTCTACTCTCCTTCACGGGTCAGGAACTTGGTTTTGATCGGTAATTTGAAGGAAGCCAAACGCATTGCTTCTCGGGCCGTGGCTTCGGGAACGCCGGCAATTTCAAACATGATCCGACCGGGCTTAACGACGGCCACCCAAAATTCGGGAGAACCTTTACCCGAACCCATCCGGGTTTCTGCCGGTCGCATGGTGACGGGTTTATCGGGGAAAATCCGAATCCAGATTTTTCCACCCCGGCGAATGTAGCGCGTCATTGCTCGACGGCTGGCTTCAATTTGACGGGAGGTAATCCAAGACGGTTCTAGCGCTTGCAATCCGAAGTCACCAAAATCGATGGTGCTGCCTCGGCTGGCCAAACCTCTCATGCGCCCGCGCTGCTGCTTGCGGAATTTTGTTCTTTTTGGACTTAACATAACCTTTTTTGTGGCTGATGCGGGTGGCGATCGCTCGTTAGGATAATAGTTCGTCGACCTTGAAAACCGGGCCGTTTATCCTTCGTTCGATCGATCTTCAAACTGCTGGCGGCGTTTGGGCTGGCGGCGGCGGGGTTGGGCAACGGTGTTGCTGGCTTTCTCTTCCATTCCCGGAATGATTTCGCCCTTGAAGACCCAAACTTTCACCCCTAAAATGCCGTAAATCGTCCGAGCGGTTCGATAGGAGTAGTCGATATCGGCGCGCAAGGTATGGAGGGGAACTCGACCTTCGCGAGTCCATTCCGAACGGGCAATTTCCGCACCGTTGAGGCGTCCGCCGACTTGGATTTTAATCCCTTCAACTCCCGCTCGCTGAGCGCGTTGGATAGCTTGGCGCACCACTCTGCGGAAGGAAACCCGCCGTTCGAGCTGTTGGGTGATGTATTCGGCAATCAAAGCCGCGTCGGCATCAACCCGAGCCACTTCGACGACGTTAATGCGAATCTGACGGCTGCTGCCGAGCATTTTTTGCAGGTTGACCCGCAGGTTTTCGATGCCGCTACCGCCGCGACCGACGACCACACCGGGTCGTGCCGTGCGAATTTCGAGATCGATTTGATCGGCTTTGCGCTCGATGCGAACTTCGCTAATGCCAGCATTCGATAGGTTTTTCTGAACGTACTGGCGGATTTGATAGTCTTCCTGGAGCAGTTCGGGATAGCGGTTGCTATCGGCAAACCAGCGAGAGCGGTGCTCTTGGGTAATTCCTAAACGAAAACCGATCGGGTGTATCTTTTGTCCCATGAATTTATCCTTGCGATCGCGAGTTATTCCTCAATTTCCGGCGCCACGGTCACGGTAATGTGACAGGTGGGCTTGCGAATCATGTAAGCCCGACCTTGAGCGCGGGGTCGGTAGCGCTTTAAGCTCGGACCGCCGTTGGCGTAAGCTTGGGAAACGACGAGCTGGGTGGGGTCGAGTCCTAAGTTATGCTCGGCATTCGCCACGGCCGATCTCAACACCTTGAGAACGGGATCGCAAGCGCGATAGGGCATAAATTCTAAAATAATTAGCGCCTCCCGGTAGGAACGCCCCCGGATTTGGTCGAGAACTCGACGCACTTTATGGGGGGACATTCGGATGTAGCGAGCGATCGCTTTTGCCTCTGAAGTGGTATCAACAGCCATAGGTCGGCTTCTCCTTATCGTGTTCTTTTATCTCCATAAACCCAGGGGCTATCGTCGCATTTTTTTATCGCTTTTGGCGTGTCCCCGGAAGGTACGAGTGGGGGCGAATTCGCCGAGTTTGTGGCCGACCATTTGCTCGTTCACGTAAACGGGAACGTGAGCGCGACCGTTATGCACGGCGATGGTATGACCCACCATTTGGGGAACGATGGTGGACGCGCGCGACCAGGTTTTAATCACTTGCTTTTCCTGGCGGGCATTCAAGCGCTCGATCTTTTTCATCAAGCTGTCGGCAATAAACGGACCTTTTTTTAGCGATCGACTCATAATCGTTCAACGGGAGTGGTGTGGGTACGTCAGTCATTAACTATCGCGACCGCCGCGACCGCGCTTGGAAGATTTGCGTCGGCGGCGAACGATAAATTTGTTACTGGCTTTATTCTTCTTCCGGGTCTTGGCACCGAGGGCGGGCTTACCCCAGGGTGTCATCGGACCGCTGCGACCGATGGGGGCGCGACCTTCACCACCACCGTGGGGGTGATCGACGGGGTTCATGACGCTACCGCGAACTTGGGGGCGACGACCCAACCAGCGGGTGCGACCGGCTTTACCCAGGGAGATGTTGCGCGCGTCGACGTTCCCCACTTGTCCGATGGTGGCGTAACACTCGCGGCGAATCATCCGCACTTCTCCGGAGGGAAGCTTGAGGGTGACGAATTTACCTTCTTTGGCCACCACTTGGGCGCTCGCACCGGCAGCACGCACGATTTGACCGCCTTTACCGGGAGTCAATTCGACGTTGTGCACGGCCGTACCTAGGGGAACGTTCGCCAGGGGTAAAGCATTCCCAATTTCGATCGGGGCATCGGGGCTAGCGATCACTTCGGTCCCGACAGCCAATCCCTTGGGATGCAAGATATACCGCTTTTCGCCGTCTTTGTAGTACAGCAGGGCGATTCTCGCATTGCGGTTGGGATCGTATTCAATTTCCGCGACTTTAGCTGGAATGTTGAGCTTGTTACGGTGAAAGTCGATGATGCGATACAGGCGCTTGTGACCGCCACCGCGATGGCGGCAGGTAATCACGCCTCGGTTGTTGCGACCCTTGGGGCGGTGGTTGTTCCGCGTTAGGGATTTTTCCGGCTCGCTGCGGGTGATTTCGGCGAAGTCGGAAACGCTATGTTCTCGGGTGCTGGGGGTGTAAGGTCGGTATTTACGAATACCCATGGTTCTCTTCCTTAGTCTTTTGTCCGCTGTCCTCTGTCGGGTCAATGACAAAAGACGGGTGAATGGCTCGGCTGAGGTTTATACGTCGGGGAACAAGGCGATCGAATCGTCGGGAGCGAGTTTGACAAAGGCTCGCTTGTATTGGGGCTTGTAGCCGACGAAACGACCGACGCGCCGCTTTTTGCGCGGCTTAATTAAGGTGTTGACTTTGAGGACTTTAACATCGAACAGGGCCTCGATCGCCGCTTTGATTTGCGGCTTGGTGGCTTTGCGATCGACCTCAAACGTATACTGATTGTTTTCCATCAGTAATGTCGCTTTTTCGGTGACGATCGGCCGTTTAATTAAATCGGCGAGTTTGCGGGGGTCAATTTTTTCAGTCACTGTAAACCTCCTGAATTTGCTCCAGAGCCGGGGCGGCGATCGCGATTCGATCGGCGTGGAGTACGTCGTATACGTTTAAGTTCGTCGCCATAATCAGCCTCACTCTTTCGAGGTTCCGAGCCGATAAATATAGGTTTTCATCTTTCTCGGCCATGACGATCAGCACTTTCGAGCCGGGTTCGATTCCCCACCGCTCGATGGCGCTGACGAGTTCTTTGGTTTTGGGCCGTGCCAAACGTCCGTTCAACTCTTCGACGACGACGATATCTTCGGCGCGGCTTTGAAATGCCGTACGCAGCGCCAGCCGTCGCTCTTTGCGGTTCATCTTGATGTTGAAGTCTCTCGGCTTGGGACCGAAGATGACACCACCACCCCGCCAGAGGGGAGAACGGTTAGAACCCGCTCGGGCGCGACCGGTTCCTTTTTGCCGCCAGGGTTTGCGTCCGCCCCCGCGCACTTCGGCGCGAGTTTTGGTCGAAGCCGTTCCCTGACGGGCGTTGGTCATTTGCCGCCTCAAGGCGCGATGAACGATATGGGCGGCATTTTCTTCTCGGGCGACCTGGAGTTCGAGGGTGGCTTGCCCTACTTCTTCTCCGTCCCAGTTCCGAACTGAACAGTTAACCATGTTTCTTGTCTTTTGCTCTGTCTTGGCTCTTCCTAAGTTCTCGATCGAGATCGGGGAGACATAAAGGGATGTTTGCTCTATTTCCCGACGATGTTAGCCGGTGCGATACTGAGCAACGCACCCGGCTTTCCGGGAACCGAACCTTTGAGGAGTACCAAGTTTTTCTCGGTATCCACGCGCACGACGGTCAACTTACGAACGGTGACCCGCGATCCCCCGAGACGACCGGCCATCCGTTTGCCGGGATACACCCGTCCGGGAGTCGTTCCTGCCCCGGTCGAACCGGGTAAGCGATGGTTTTTAGAGCCGTGAGACATGGGTCCCCGTCGGAAGTTATGGCGTTTTTGATATCCGGCAAAACCCCGTCCGATACTGGTACCGCACACGTCAACGAGTTGACCGGCACTGAGTATCTCGGCGTTAATCGATTGACCGGGCTGGTATTCCCCGGCATTTTCGGCGCGGTATTCGCGCAAGTGACGCAAGGGAGCCGCTTCGGATTTGGCTAAATGACCGAGCTTTGGCTTGTTGAGCGCCTTGGGTTTCACCTCTTCGTAGCCGATTTGAATGGCGTTGTAGCCATCGGTCGGCTTGGTTTTGACTTGAGTGACCTGGCACGGTCCGGCCTGGATGACGGTGACGGGAATCGCTTTACCCGTTTCATCGAAGATTTGGGTCATCCCCAACTTAGTGCCGAGAATTCCAACTGACACGGTTACTTGTTTCTCCTCGTCATTGATTTACCCGCAACTTAGCCTTAGACGAATCTTTCGACTCGCCTAACACGAAGAACGCATTTGAAAATACCCGAGCGCAAAACGCCAACGAATCCCATCGGGGGCACTCGTTCGCGCGAACGACTGGGTGAAGCGTGTGAGTTAAGCTAAAAGCGTAGTGCCGGGATTTGCCCGATCGGGCCAGGACTTAAGCAGCGAGCTACTCAGTATCCTCTAGGAAAGCGTTTTGAGATCGAGACGATCCTTATGCGCGGGCTTGAACCGATTCCTAGTGATATCTGTAGATCTTCACAGGTTGCTTGAAGAGCGCTACAGGAGATTCGCCGGCTTTGCCTCTACTATACTTGTGGGTTGCTTGGAGTGGGTGCGAACTCCCACCGCTCGAACAAACCGCTAGTATGGGGCAAATTGTTAGCTTTTGGACTAGCTTTATTAAGCCACAATTTTATATCTTACACAACCTATATCCCGATGTCTAGTCTCGAACGAAAAATTTTTTCAAATCCCACAATACGTATGAATTCGGTCGGGAATGAAAGCAGGCGGGGGAAACGGTAAAGATGCATTTGGGCGATGAACGACACGATCTCACGATCTTCAGTGTTGTTACGGACGGTTTTTGCGATCGACGGAGGCAGTGGGTGGTAACGAGCGCAGGATGCCAGTGACGCTCAGACCGTGCGCACCCTAACGATCCTTAGGAGAGTTGGGACTCTCCCACCAGTATTTTTCTCCCCCAACTCCCCCAGCTCCCCAGTGCTCCTCTCCACCGGAGAGCCGATCGCTATATACTCATACAAAGGATTGTTGCAACTCGGTTCGGGTTAGATGCCTAGGGATTTGATGCCCAGACAGACATCGGCAAACAAAATAACCGATTGCGGTAGATATCTTGAAACGCTCAGTCAAAATACTAAGTCAAAATTCTATGATACCGCTCGTCTTTGGGAAAAAATTTATCCAAGATATGGACAAATCCGGCGCGCTAGGACTCTACGTCCCCGCTGAAGGCGGATTTGAAGGTCGTTACCAACGACGGTTGCGCGCGGCCGGTTATACCAGCATTAGCCTCTCCGCACGGGGATTGGGCGACTTAGCGGCCTACTTGCGCGGAGTTCACGGCGTTCGTCCCCCCCACTTGGGTAAAAAGGATTACGGTGAGGGTTCTGTCGGACCGGTTTACTACCTACCGCCAATTATCAATTCTCAACTCGAACAACTTCCCGCCAAATCCAAAGGCTTGCTCCTGTGGATTATCGATGGGAAAGTGTTATCCACTCAGGAAATCGAGTATTTAACGGTGTTACCAAGTTTAGAACCGCGCGTGAAAGTAGCCGTCGAATTGGGCAGCGATCGTGTTTTCCGATGGACGCCGCTCAAGGATGCCTTGGTTCCCGCCTGAGTTTTTTTAGAAAGGGAGACGAGGGAGACAAGGGAGACAAGAGAGAATTTAGCCCCCGAAGCCTCCCAAGCTCCCAAAGCCCAAGCCTGCTTCCAAAGCTCCCGAAGCTTCAGACAGAGCTATATTAGAAGATGTAGGCACACCCGATCGTCCCCATGGAATCGATTGACGACTTGCTCGCTCAGGTCAAAGCAGAGTATAGCGATCGCCCCCAAAAGCAGACCCAAACCGGCAAACAACAGCCCCAGAAATCTTCATCCCCAATGCCACCCTTGAGTCCGACTCCAGCCGTGCGTCCCGCTTCATCCGCTGGCATTGATAGCTTGCTTGCCGAACTTGGCAGTGAATATCAAGATCGAGATCGCCTCGAAGCTGCCAAACAACGTGAACGAGAAGCCCAAGCGCGCCGCCAGCAAGAACAGCAGCGACAGCAACAGCGTCAAGCCTTGAGACAAACCGCTCAAACCTGGCTCAAAAACCTCGATCGCCATTCAGGAGAAGGGTTGTGGTTTACCGAATTTGCCCAGGGATACGCCTGCGAACTCGAAGCGGCGATCGATTATCTAGAAGCCCTGAAAGAAGTACGCTCTTAACCCCTCCCGAATCCGGAGACAACTGTTAAAATCTGAAAGCACGAGTCTTCTGTGGTGGTTATGCTCGAAAATCGCGACTATACCTTAATCATCGATAAAAGCGGTAGTATGTCTACCCAAGACCAAGCGGAACGCAAAAGCCGCTGGGAAGCCGTTCAAGAATCGACCCTCGCTCTAGCCAAAAAATGCGACGAGTTCGATCCCGATGGGATTACCATTTACGTTTTTTCCAGTCGATTCAAGCGCTACGATAACGTAACGGCCGATAAAGTCACCGAGATTTTCCAAGAAAACGAACCGGTGGGACGAACGGATTTATTCAGCGTCCTCAAAGATGCGCTCGATAACTATTTTCAGCGTAAATCTAGTGGAGAAGCCAAAGAAAATGGAGAAATTTTTTTGGTGATTACCGATGGCGAACCGGACGATCGCAAAGGGGTGATGAAATTATTGATCGAGGCTTCGCGCCAAATCGATAAAGACGAAGAACTGGGAATTTCGTTTATTCAAGTGGGGAACGATCCTAAAGTCACAGAGTTTCTCAAAGCTCTTGACGATCGCCTGGAAGGGGCGGGGGCGAAGTTCGATATTGTCGATACCGTAACCCTCGATCGCATGGCAGGATCGACCCTATCGGAAGTTCTCCTCAATGCCATTTTAGATTAAATCGAATCGGGTCATTTGAGAAGCCATTGAGAGCGGGTAGATTTGCGTAGTGGTTTGTACGTTCGCTATCGGTAAATCTACCCTTTTTTAACGTCAGTTTTGGATAAGATAGCTTCGGGTGAAGGTGGGGAATGGGGAACGGGGAACGGGGAATGGGGAATGAAGTTCCCAGCTCACTAGCAAGGAAATTCATCCCAGTGCGATCGACTTGCTCTCGAATTTCTAGCCTGCCCGAACATCGCTCGGAGTCAGCATTGGGGTGAGACAACTTAACCAAAACTGACGTTTTTTAAGGATTTTAAACCGTTCGCACCCTTCAAGATGGTTAACAGATTTTCAAGTTTCGATCGGCAAAAGTAAGATTTGTCAGTTTACCTAAACTACGCTTACAACGGAAACAGGAGAACTCATTGACTCTCTCCTCGTTTATCTCCCTGTTTCCGAAATGAGTGCCACCTCAACTTCTTCCGTCACCGTGCCGAACCGTTCCGATCGCAAAACCTTGCTCGGTCGAATTGCAGAACTTGCCCTGCAATCGCCCGAACCGGAATTAAAAGAGATCTTGAACGTGACGGTGACAGAAGTTCGTTCGTTTCTGGGAACCGAGCGGGTAAAAATCTACGAATTTCAGCCCGATGGCTGTGGTCGAGTCATTGCAGAATCAGTTGATGAAACTCGCTTACCTTCGCTATTAGGACTCAACTTTCCCGCCGACGACATCCCCGATGATGCCCGCGAATTGTTCGTCAAAGCGCGAATGCGAGCGATCGTGAATGTAGATGCTCGACAAATCGGACACAGTCTCCAACTCGATTCAGACTCCGAGCACGGTGAGTTCGATCCCATTTGCTATCGTCCTGTCGATCCTTGCCATGCAGAATACCTAACGGCGATGGGCGTGAAATCCTCTCTTGTGGTTCCGATTTTACAAGCCAACCGGTTATGGGGACTGCTCGTTTCCCATCACAGTGAGTCTCTGACCATTCCTGAAGAAGAACTCGAAGACGTACAAATGGTTGTCGAGCAACTGGCCGTGGCAATTGCTCAGGCGAATCTCCTAGCCGTTGCCCGCGAACGGGGGCAGCGAGAGGCGACGGTGAATCGGATCGCTCGTTTGTTGCAGACCCCGAACGCTCTCGATTTACAAACCGCTTTAGAAGAAACTGTCAAAGCCTTGAAAGGCTCCGGCGGTCGGCTTTACTTCCGACGGTCGGCGATCGACGAAGACAACGGTATTGCCCACCCATCAACATCTGACCCAACAAAGGCCGAATCCGTCCAACTGCTGACCTGTGGTAGCGGACCTGTCATCCCAGAACGGGCGATGTACCCCATGATGGAACAGTACAGCGCCTGGGAGCGATACTTTTCTCTCGAAGATCGAGCGATTTGGGCGATCGCCGACTTAGATCGAACCCCAGAATTACGAAACTTACAAGTTGCATTTCAACCGACTCAAATTCGGGGCCTTGTTATCGTTCCCCTGCGCTACGGCAAACAAACTCTCGGGTATCTGAGCATCTTTCGAGATGAAATCAAAACCGAGAAACTTTGGGCGGGGGAATTCGATCCCGATCGGCGGCAAGAATACCCGCGACAGTCCTTTGAAGTCTGGAAGCAATCGATCGAACACCAAGCACCGGAATGGACTGCCGGCGACCTCGAACTGGCACGAACCTTAGCCAAGCACTTTGCCACGGCGATCGTTCAGGATGCAATGCATCAACGGGTGAAAACCCTCAATAGCAGCTTAGAACGGCAGGTTGAAGAGCGAACGTCGAAGTTACAGCAAGTAACAGAGCAGCAGCGAATTTTATTTGAAGTGGTTGCAAAGATTCGCACATCTCTAGACCTCAAAACCATTTTTCAGACCGCGACGCAAGAGGTCCGCAAACTGCTCGAAGTCGAGCGCGTCACAGTCTATCGTTTCAACTCAGATTGGGGAGGAGAGTTTTTAAACGATTTTGAGTCGGTTGCTTCTCAATGGAACGATATTGGTCGATTTGGTGAGAATCTCATTTGGGATGATACCTATCTTCAGGAGCATCAGGGAGGTCGCTACCGCCAGGGTGGGAGTTTCATTGTGAATGATGTCGAGCGATCGAATCTGTCTGCGTGTCATCTCGAAATTCTCGAACAATTCCACATCGCTGCATTTGCCACTGTTCCTATTTTTGTCGAACAAAAGCTCTGGGGAATTCTGGCCGCGTACCAACATTCAGCCCCTTGCTGTTGGGAAGAAACTCAACTGAAGTTTCTCGAACAGATCGCCGCTCAAATGGGGGTGGCACTGCAGCAAGCCAATTTGCTCGATCGAACCCGACAGCAGAACGAACAACTCTCCCAAGCTCTAGAAGAGTTGCAAGAAACTCAAACGCAACTGATTCAAAGCGAAAAAATGTCGAGTTTGGGACAACTGGTGGCTGGGGTGGCTCACGAAATCAACAATCCAGTTAACTTTATCAACGGTAATCTCGTGCATACTCGCGAATATACCCGCGATCTACTGGGTTTACTGGAGTTGTACCAGCAGCAGTGCCCCCAAAACAACCCAGAGATTGAGGAACGAATCGAGGAAGTCGAACCCGAATATCTGGCACAAGATTTGCCCAAGATGCTCGCGTCGATGAAAGTAGGAGTCGATCGCATTCGCCAGATCGTTCTGTCTTTGCTGAGTTTTTCCCGTCTGGACCAGGCTGATTTAAAGGCTGTCGATTTGCACGAAGGACTCGATAGCACGCTGTTGATTTTGCAACATCGGCTCAAAGCGAAGTCCGACCGCCCGGAAATTGAAGTGGTGAAGGAATACGGCGATCTGCCTCTGGTTGAGTGTTATGCCGGACAGCTCAATCAAGTGTTCATGAACCTGTTGAGTAATGCCATCGATGCGATCGACCAACACCACCAATCCGTTGAAAAGCCCGATCTGGGTCAAATTCTCCTGCGTACTGATGTTGAAACCCAACCTCACTCGAACGCACCGGTTGCAATTATCGAACTGACAGACAACGGCATGGGCGTTCCCGAGTCCATCCACCAAAAAATCTTCGATCCCTTTTTTACCACGAAGCCCGTGGGCAAAGGAACGGGGTTGGGGTTATCGATTAGTTATCAGATCGTCGTAGACAAGCACCAAGGTGATTTTAGTTGTACTTCACAACCTCAGAAGGGTACGACATTCCGCATGGAAATTCCGATTCGGCGGATGAACTGAAGCGATCGGATGTCCGTTTGAAACTTTGGGTTTTACTCAGCAATCCGGTTTCAAATTGGAGATTTTCCTGCACCTCTTGCTCCCACTGACGGAGAATATCCATAGCCCACAGGTCCCCATGCTGGGCTTGGGCGATGAGATATTGGCTGATACGGGTTTTGAGAGAGTGCGACATGGGTTTCATTTGAATCTTCGCGTTCATTTTAGACTAAGGGCATTATGGATGTTGAGTCTTCCCCCAATCGGATGAACGCGATCGAGCTTCAAGGAGCATTATCGTCGGATCTTGAAAAAGCGATCGTCGAGGGAGGGGGTTCGAGATCGATAAACTGAGGTTATTTCTGAAAAGCGAGTCGTTCGAGAAAGGTTTGCACGACTTTATCGGGGGTTTGCAAACATTCATCATAGGGAAATCGATAAATCCGAACCCCTCCCCGCTCGAAATAAAGATCTCGATCGGCCTGTAGATGCGTGAGATCGCCACTGTCATCCCTGGGAGGTTCTACCGCTAAAATCCCCCATCGAACGACTGCCGGAACGACAGAAACGCGCTCGAAGACTAAAAAGCCACACTCCGTTTCGCTCTCGCGGGTGCCACCGAGCTCGAGGCGAGCGATGCCATTCCCAAAAAATAGGAGATTGGCTCGATCGAGTGCTTTTGCTATTTCCACTTGAGCTTCTGATTGCAGCCTCAATTGCTCCCAAACCCAACCTTCGCCGTTGCGATCGGATTGTATCCAATGGGTTCCATCGCCTTGGAGATTTTCTGGGGGTATCTCCTCCCGTTGGAGTTCCGATTGTAGGGTGGCAATCTGTTGAATCAACCCTCGATTTTGGATGGGGGTTTCTTCCAAACTCTCGAGAGAGTTTTGAATCTCGAGAATCTTCTGATGACTATCGAGGCTGGTTCCCGAAAGATTGGTCTCTTCGAGAAAAGCATGAGTGAGTTGCGTCCCCACCAAAATGGCATTTTGCAGGTTGGCTTGGTGAAAATCGGCATGACTCAGATCCGCTTGGGTGAGATTCGCACAACTGAGATTGGCTCGGGTAAAGTCGATCGATTGCCGCCGTGCATCCAGGGTCACTTCGTTAAATCCTTGAGTGACGTGGGTTAAATTGGCTCGATTTAAGTTGGCGTTGCTGAAATTGGCGCAGGAGAGATCGACTTCGCTCAAATTGGCTTGAGTCAAGTTGGCGTTGCTGAAATTGGCACAAGAGAGATCGGAACCGCTCAGATTCACCCCACTCAGGTAAGCCTCTTCAAAGTCGCTTTCGCTGAGGTTGGCGTAACTGAGATCGACATCGCTAAAATCGACCCCTTGTAAATCGGCGTTGCCCAGATTGACTCCCGAGAGATTCACCCCGTAGAGTTTGGCTTGCGTGAGATTAACATTACTGAGATTGGCATGACTTAGATTTACCCCATAGAGTTTGGCGTGGCTGAGATCGGCATCTCCAAGATCGACGCCTTGCAAATCGACATTACTGAGATGCACTTGGCTTAAGTCCATCGCACCAAATTCCCGCTCTCCAGCCTCATATCGTTCGAGCAAGGAATTAACGGCCGAGCGAGCCAGAAGCTCGTCAGCGTATCGTGCGAGAAGTTCGTCGGGGTCCATTGAGATCGAGGGGGGAACGACAATCATCCTATTTTTGCGGGACAAGACCCGATCTTGGAGGGTCACCATTGATTTGACCGCTCTTCCCCAGGGACGATCGCCATGGGGGAAAATCCAAGATCGGGATATTCAGCTCGGTTTCTCCAGCAGAAGCTTGACACAGACAACTGCCATGTAAAAAATAACCCGGAAGCCTCAACCCGATCGGGTCGAGTCGCGACGAAAAGATCGCGCACCAATACCAGTTTGCCCAAACAGTCGTAAGACTTAACGAGCGGATGCTTTAACGGCATCGCTCAAACTCTGACAAAACCCTTCGATCGCCTCTAAGCCGGCGGTTTTGTCCGCGTTCGCCAATCGTTTGACGAACGCACTGCCCACGATCGCCGCATCTGCACCCCACTCTTGGATTTGGCGGGCTTGCTCGGGCCCGGAGATGCCAAATCCAACCCCAATCGGTTTATCGGTTACCTGACGCAACTGAACCAGCAAATCTTTCACTCGCGATTGAATTTGAGAGCGCACTCCGGTCACTCCGGTGACGCTGACGAGATAGATAAAACCTTGAGAGCGTTCGGCGATGGCGCGAATTCGATCTTCGGGGCTGGTGGGGGCAACTAACAGTACCACCTCGATGCCGTATTCCCGACTCAATTCCATCAGCGATCGGGCTTCTTCCAGGGGCAAATCCGGAACCACTAACCCTCGAACGCCAGCTTGGGCGATTTGCTGCAAAAAGGGTTCGACCCCCCGATTTAAAATGGGATTGTAGTAGGTAAATAAAATAATCGGCGATTTCAAGGTCGGGCTGACCGTTGCCACCACCTCCAGCACGTTATCCAATTGTACGCCCCGTTCTAGGGCGCGAGTGGCTGCGGCTTGGATGACCGGACCATCGGCAAGGGGATCGGAATAGGGAACCCCCAGCTCGATGATGTCGGCTCCACTGCGATCGAGAACCTGCAAGGCACTGGCAGTGGTCTCCAAATCCGGATCTCCGGCCGTGATAAACGGAATCAAAGCGCACCGACCCTGACGGCGCAAAGACTCAAAGCAATCTGAAACGGATACCACCATCGTTATTCTCGTTCTGGGTTCGATTTTGCCGAGGCGCGTTCTTCGGCTTCAATTTGCGCTTGGAGTTGCTCGAGTTCTTCTGGAGTCATTTCATCGAGGCGCTTGCGCAACACCGCCTCTTCGTAGTCTCGTAGTTGTTGGTTGTAAGTCATACCACCCGTGGCGAATCGAAAGAGATAGCTCAGCAGCCAACCCACCAATCCGACGACTAAGATCGCCTGGCTCCAGATTCCCGCATCCAGGTTTTCCAATCCGATCGCTTGCAAAAGCGCGTATAGTAGGCCTCCGAGGACAAAGATTCCTAAGCCAATTCCAATGACGTCGATCCTTCGCATAATTTTACGTCCGCGCGCAACACTTGCTCCCATTTCATGTCAGAGCGTGGCAGCAGTGTCGTGCGAAAAAGACTATCCCTCCAGTTGACGCGGTTGAGGTCGAAAATTGAGGAACGGAGAGAGTAGTATGAGACCGGGAAAGCACAAAAACACGAAAAAATACATAATGAGTCGTTCGATCGAACTGGCGACGTACCATCGATTTTTGAGATAGAAATATAGCCCCAAGGGCAACACGACGAGGTAAGTTCCAGCGAGGGAAAGATATAGAACTAACGCGATTAAGTTTGTTTGAGTCATGGATTGGCAAGCTCGCGAACAGAGACTTTGTTTGTGTATCTCCGATCGAATTTTACCCGAATGTGAACGATCGGGCGATTGTCTCTATTCGAGAGAAGCCGCAATCGGCTATGGTAGTTGCACCTACCTAGCACGGACATCGCAAGGGGGAGCGGGGGGTGCCCAACCCTTCAATTCTCGTTGTCGTCACCACCGGCAATTGCCAGATCCGACAAAACCCTTCCCTGTTAGACACCACACAGTCGATCTCCTGTCATTCCAAATCCTCTAACCAGGTATGCTGTAACGAGCTAGAAGTTAGAGAGTCGTTTGGAACCTCCCGTGCTTCAGCCGGGAGAGGTTCAGCCTCCCCGAATACGGTCTTATCCCAAACTGAGGTTCCCTAGCTTTCCTCACAACCCGGATGGGGTCCATTTGACAGGGGTAGACTCAATTCCACCGTCGTCCCCAAATTCACTCCGGCACTGTACAAGGTTATCGTTCCCTCCATCAACTCCATTAAATTGCGGGAAATCGCCAGTCCCAAGCCGGTTCCGCCAGCCTGACGGGTGGTAGAACCATCCACCATCACGAAGGGTTGAAATAGTTTATCGCGATCTTGGGGGTCGATGCCGATGCCCGTATCTTGAATTTGGACGATCGCATTCAATCGAGCCTCTTGGGAACCGGGGATGGTGGCATTTTCGCCTGTGGCGGGTTCGATGCGCGTGGAAATGGAAATTTTGCCCGCGTGGGTAAATTTGCAGGCATTATCGATCGCATTACCCAGAACGTGGGTCAGTTTAGCCGTATCGGCTCGTACCATCAGCGGCTTGACGAGGGGTGCGATCTCTAAGGCAAGGCCTTTGGCTTCGATCTCCGCACGCTGCACGGTCATGACCTGGTTGAGAACCTCTCGAAGATCCACCGATTGGATGTTGACCGGCATCTGACCGGCTTCGAGGGCGGACATATCGAGAATATCATTGATAATTCCCAGCAGTTGCAAGGCAGAGCGTTCGGCGGTTTGCAGAAACTCCAACTCTTCTTGGGGATTATCGCAACAGTCATCTTTGACCAATTGGACCGAACAGAGAATGCCGTTGAGGGGGGTGCGCAGTTCGTGGGAAATCGTCGTCAAAAACTCGCTTTTGAGCTGGTTGGCGGTTTTGGCTTCCTGCCACGCCGTCTCTAATTCTTCCGCCCAGGCTTCGAGCCGTTCGACCATCGTATTCAGGGTTCGAGAGAGTTGGTTGAACTCGCGAATGGTAAAGTTAGCGGGAATCGCCTCGGGGGTGGAGCGATTTTGGACGTTGAGCGCGTACTCTCCCAATTGTTCCACCTGATGGGCTGCCGCGCGACCGATATACAGGGTGGCGAGCAAGTTCACGGCAAATAGACCCACCACCAGGCTAAAGATCACCAGCTTGATGTCCCCACGCCTTGCTAAAGCACTGTCGAGGCGAGTCACCGCCAGAACGACCCATTTATCTTCTCGATCGTTCGTCACGGGGGAGGAGATCGCCGTATAGCCGGCAATGAGTTCTTCGCGATCGTCATCGAAGTAGAATAGGTGCTGAAAGTCTTGGCGTCCTTCCCTGGCGTTGTCGATCAGCCCTTGTAAGCGCCCCGCATCTTCTTCTCGAGCAATATTGCTCCCCACGCGATCGGTAAAAGGATGTTCGACGATCGTTCCAGTTTCGTCAATTAAAACCGTATACCCGGCCAGAGAACCGGGTTTGTTCACCGCTTCGGGTTGGGAGAGTTGGGTTTGCAAACTCAAGGCATAGCGCAGGGGTTTGAGACCCTCAGTATCGGTCTGGCCGTAGACCGGAACGCTCATCACCAGGCTCAGCTTGCTGTGGGGTTCCACAGGCTGGATTTTGGCAAGGGCAGTTTGGACGTAGAGGAGATCTCGATCGATGTCTTCCAGACGGGCTTTCACGGGCCAAAAGGCTTCTGGCACCGCGATGGGTAAGGGAGAGTCGCAGGTACTCGCTTCGATGCGTTCGGTTTGCCAGTTTTTGAGTTCGATGCAGCGAACGTTTCGAGGGAGACGCTCTAAGAGCTGTTCTAAAAAAATCGGCAATTCTTCTCGAGAGGCCGATTCGATAGCAGAGGTTTGGCTGGCGGTGAGCAAATTGGCTCCGAGCGACCCAAGGGACGCTTTGACGCTAGCGCCTTTTCTGACGGCACTTTCGGTGAGGTTTTGGCGAGCTGTTTCCAGCAGACCCGAGCGGGCTTTGCGATAACTCAAAGCACCGAGCAATAAAACGGGTATGCTCAGAAGGACGAGCCGCAGCAGTAAGAAACGGCGAAAGGAGATTTCACTGGGTTTGCCCATACAAGTGCCTGTCAACTTGGAGGTTTTATTCCTCGATCGCCTCGTCTTTTATCTCCCGCGCAACTGCTAGGTTACTCCCGCGAATGGGTTTCCCGAACCTAAACTGACCCCTCTTTTAATATTGACATATCCAGTCAAGGGGGGAGCAGGGGGAGAGGGTGAGCAGGGGGAGACAATGTGTTGGCGAACCACTCAAAATTTTCTGTTTTCCCAACTCCACACCCCACACCCCATTCCCCTTTAACCCTGAACCCTTTTCCTCTATCGATCGATGGGTTACTCGCGGCAAATCCACTTCCATAGGGGGTGGCGCGGACCGGTTTCTCGAATCCGACGCACTTGACGGGCCAGACGAAGCTGTTCGGCTTTGGGCATTCCCCAGAGGATATTGCGACTTTGCCAAACCAGTACCGATAACGTCATGCCGGTACTAAAAAATAAGCCGAATCCGGCGATGGGATGGGCGCGCAGGGCGTACCAAACGGCGACCCAGGTAAAATGCTCGAACCACAGGGCAATTTCGCGGCGCAGCATCCAAATGCTGGCGATGCCGAGACTCATCCATAGCACGATGACAATTCCCCAGCGAGCGTACACCGTCAATCGATGCAACCGCTCGATTTCTGGGGAGGGAGAATCAAGGATGCTCGATCGGGCTTTTTTCATTCATCTCGATCGAATTGGGCTTCGACGATCGCATCGTCAGAAGCTGTTGCGTCTGCGGTTGCCGGCATGAGGGCTTCTTGACGTTCTCGCCACCAAGCCAATGCAGAACTGGCAATAAAGATACTTGAATAAGCACCGAGGGTAAAGCCGATAATCAGAGCCAGGGCAAAGTATTTGAGGGTTTCTCCGCCAAAGATGAAAATGCCCACCAACGGGAGTAAGGTGGTGGCGGTGGTGTTAATCGATCGAGTCAACGTTTGATTGACCGCCGTATCGACAACTTCGTTAATGCCCACGGGTTTGCCGTCGTTGGCTTCGTCGAGGGCACTGCGTTTGAGGATTTCCCGAATGCGATCGTAAATCACCACGGTATCGTTGACGGAGAAACCGAGAATCGTCAGCAGGGCGACGATAAACAGGCTATCGACTTCCCAGCCGAGGGCGAGTCCGAATACGGAGAACATCCCCACGGTGATAAAGACATCGTGCAAGAGGGCAATAATGGCGCAGACGGCATAATCGAGCTGGAAGCGGACGCTTAAATAGATGACAATCCCGGCCGCGGCGATAATCAAAGCGGTTAATCCCGAAGCGAGCAATTCCCGTCCGATGGTGGGACCGACGGTATCGATTTGGGTACTTTCAGGGTCGAACTTACCGATGCGTTCTTCGAGGTCGCCCAGCAGTTGGGTGCGATCGTCTACATCCAGGTCGAGGGTGCGAATCGACAAGCCTTTGCCTTCGGAACCGACCACCTGAATCCCGCGATTGTCCAACCCCCGATCGTTCATAATCTCCCGAACGGTATCGAGTTCGATGGGATTGTCGCAGTTACCGGCAATGGAGCAGTCGAGTTCGAGTTGCAGTCGGGTGCCGCCGATAAAGTCCAAGCTGGGGGCGACCGGTGCGCCGAGGGTGGACGTCGAAATGACGATCGCGATCGCGCCAATTGCTGCCAAAATTCCGGAAATCGACCACCACAGCGGTCTCTGTTTAATGATGTTGAGTTTCAAGAACACCACCTCTTGGGGAATTAAAAATTAGAAATTAAAAATGCAAAATTCCAGAGCCATCTTACGAATTTTGCGTGGGGTGGAAATGACCCGAGTCTATTGAGTTGAGTTTAGGGAGAACGTCTTTGTATTCATGGCGTAATTCCGATTCCCGATGTTGCTGCCACGATCGCCCATGGGTGTGTGAATTTTACGATCGCGAAGACGCTGGTAAATTGGGGCAGAAGAGTTCGGGCTTTTTAAACTGGTTCACTTGCAGGGCTGAAAATAGGAGAGTGCGCGAACAGGCGATCGCCGTAAACATACTTATCCCCACCCCAATCGCCAGGGTCAGGGCAAAGCCTTTCACCAAACCCGCCCCCTGCCAGAACAGCGCCAAACAGGCAATCAGAGTGGTGACGTTGCTATCGAGAATACTCGAAAAGGCGCGGTAGAAACCCGATTCCACGGAACGATACAAACTCTTGCCCGCCCGCAATTCTTCCCGAGTGCGCTCGAAAATCAGCACGTTGGCATCCACCGCCATACCGATACTGAGGATAAACCCGGCAATTCCAGGTAAGGTGAGGGTGACTTGCAGGGCGGCGTAGGCGGCCAAGGTCAGCAGGGTGTAGATGATTAAGGAAATATTCGCGATCGCCCCAGGAAGCCGGTAGTAGGCGACCATAAAGACCAACACTAAAATCAATCCCCCCACGGCGGCCCAGACACTGCGACGAATGCTATCTTGTCCCAGAGTTGCCCCCACGGTGCGATTTTCCACGATCTTCACCGGGACCGGCAGCGACCCCCCGCGCAATTGGACGGCGAGATCGTTAGCTTCGTCGATGGTAAAGCGTCCGTTAATCACCGCTTGACCGCCGGTAATCCCCGTTTCGGCAAATTCCACGCCGACGACGGGAGAACTAATCAGTTTGCCATCGAGGAAAATCCCCAAACTGCGACCGGTTCCCGCTAAATTTTTAGTGAGTTCGGCAAACTGCTCTCCCCCTTCCCCGTCAAACTCTAAAGCCACGCTCCAATTATCGGAACCGGCGGCGGCGGTGCGCGCGTCGGCGAATTTGAGGTTTTTTCCGGTTAAAATGGGGGGGGCGAAGAGTTCGGCGATCGCCGTGTTGCTGGCTTCTAAAGATTCTTGCTTTTGAGCGAGCGCCGCATCATCTCCACCAGCTTTGAGCACCTCGAACTCGATTTGTAATTCTTGGCGAGCTAACAACTCCGCTCGAAATTGCTCCTCCGTCCCGGCTTGCTGTTCGCGAAATTCGAGCTGGGCAGTTCCTCCCAATACCCGTTCGGCTTGTGCCGGATCGCTGACCCCCGGCAGTTGCACGAGAATTTTATCGTCGGAGAGGGTTTGCACCAAGGGTTCGGAAACACCCAGGGCATCGACCCGATTTCGCACCACGCTCAGAACGCCGCTCAGGACTTCCTCGGGGGTTAAATCTTTAACTTCGTCGGTCGATTCGACTTGAATGGTTAACTGCGCGCCCCCTTGGAGGTCTAACCCCAAGCGCAAGGGTACCAGAGTTAACAGCGTCAAAGCGCCCACGAGCAAAACGACGATGAGAACGAGTAGAGATTGCTGTCTTCGCATAAATTCAGAGGAAACGCTCAACTACAAATTATCGACCCTAGGGCGGGTTTAGGAATCGATAATTCATGGTTTTTGACAATGTCATTGGGAATGGGGTGTGGGGTGTGGGGTGTGGGGGAAGAACGTTGCCAGTGGTCCATGGCGCATTTTGACATACTCACCGGGTGCTCTGCCACGGTGATTCTTGATGTTTCACAGCAACTTGCCACCAAGGTTGTCTTACTATCGCTGTGCGTCCGTTTTTGGCACACCACCTTAACCTTTAACTAATGCCCTACACCCAACCCTCACCCGAAACTCTCGATCCCGAACTGACGTTCTACTAGACTTGCCGGTTCATCATTTTACCCACGGCTTCGATAATCTGAGCTGGCTGGACGATGGTCAGGTTTTCGAGTTTACCGTTGTAGGGGGTGGGGATGTCTTGAGAGGAAAGGCGCAGAACCGGGGCATCGAGTTCGTCGAAGAAGCGATCGTTGATCGAGGCAATCAATTCGGCGGCAATCCCACCGGTTTTCATGCACTCTTCGACGATAATGACGCGATGGGTTTTGCGAATTGATGCCCCAATCGTTTCCATATCGAAAGGCTTGAGAGAAATCAAGTCGATGACTTCGGGGTCATATCCCTGTTTTTCGAGGGTTTCGACGGCTTTGGTGACGTGGTGGCGCATCCGCGAGTAGGTCAAAATCGTCACGTCTTTTCCGGAACGAACGATTTCGGCTTTATCGAGGGGAACGACGTAGTCTTCAGCGGGGAGGTTGTCTTTGAGGTTGTAGAGGAGGACGTGCTCGAAGAATAGCACCGGGTTTTCATCCCGAATTGCGGCTTTGAGCAGACCTTTGGCGTTGTAGGGGGTAGAACAGGCGACGATTTTCAGACCCGGCACGGCATGGAAATAGGCTTCCAGGCGCTGGGAGTGTTCCGCACCGAGTTGCCGTCCCACCCCACCGGGACCGCGAATGACCATCGGGATTTTGAAGTTGCCGCCGGAGGTGTAGCGCAGCATCCCGGCGTTGTTGGCAATTTGGTTGAAGGCGAGTAGCAGAAACCCCATATTCATGCCTTCAATAATCGGCCGCAGTCCGGTCATGGCAGCTCCCACTGCTAGCCCGGTAAAGCTATTTTCGGCGATCGGCGTATCTAAGACTCTCAGCTCGCCATATTTATCGTACAGGCCTTTGGTGACTTTGTAGGAGCCACCGTAGTGACCCACGTCTTCTCCCAATACGAAGACTGAGGAGTCGCGAGCCATTTCTTCGTCAGTTGCTTCGCGGAGGGCATTAAATAATAGGGTTTCTGCCATGTCAATGGTGTATAGAAGTTCGCTCTATCAAATTGTAATCATAACCTTAAACTGACTTGAAGCGCGGAATGGGGAATGGGGAATGGGGAACGGGGAACGGGGAACGGGGAATGGGGAACGGGGAATGGGGAACGGGGAACGGGGAAGGGAGAATGGTTTTAGCTTTTGGGTGTGGGATCTAAGGGTCGATCGGTCATCGGAAACCGTCTAGAACTGAAGAGTTACTCGAGTAAACACACTAAATATGGTAATTAAAAAACGAGCGATTTTC
>NZ_JBRJXU010000096.1:0-35752 GCF_057467645.1 Zarconia sp. | reverse complement strand
GGTGTGGGTTGTGGGGTGCTTGCTCCCCCGCTTTGTCAGGTTTTGGAGCATTAAGTTGCACGTGGCGTATTGACGATCGTGCGTACGGATCTTGTTACACAGATGATGGGAAATGGGGTCCGTACAGACGCGGCGATCTTTAAACGGATGAAGCTTCAGTAGCCGTATCGACCACTTCATCCGGCGAAAACCAGGTTCGCGTCACCCAAGCCGTCACCAGGTGAGAGAGCAACCCCAGCGGTCCTGCAAACAGACACAAGGCCAGAGAGTGTCGCGTCCAAACTCCAGTATTCTGTCCTTCCCAATAAATCCAGCGTCCGACAAACAAATCCATCACCAGGAAATGCACCCATCCGGTGGCCGCTGCGGTTTCGTCGGCAAAGAAGCGGGCAATATCGGCCAGTTTGGGGTTGGAGAGTGCCTCAGCTGACTCCGCATCCAAACTTTGCGAGAATAAATAAACGTACAAACCCACAAGCAGAAAGAAAGGGAGCGTCGAACCCATAATCCGCCGTGTCACCCCCCAATTCGGCACGGCGATCGCCAATATCCAAAATGGCACGACAAAGAGATTGGCTCCTTCAAACAATTGACTAATTGTCATCTGACTCTCATGCGCCTCCAGGTGAAACTTAAAAAATCGCTAAAATACAGGGGTCTGAAAATTACAATATCTTATATTAATAATTGATAGGGACTATGGCTCGGATAACGCCTGAACCCTAGCAGGTTGGCAACGGTTTGAGCTTTACGAGTTCTACGCCCAAACAAGATTAGCACCATTCGTGAAATTCGGATGCTTCGAGCTCCTAACTCGATCGAACGAGCTAACCCTCCACTGTAACCACCTTAAGTTCTTACCCCATACTCACACTCTATGACTACTCACGATCTATTGATGTTGGTCTTACTTCTGTCTCCAGGTTTACTTCTGTCGGCTCTCATTATGGGTGCTTTTGCTGCCGGAGGCTAATGGGTGCGATCGCCCCGTGACATTTGTTCGCTTTCCCTTCACCCAAAAACCCCTCACCAACCCGTCAATTTTATGGGTGAGGGGTTTTATTCGTTGATGCAGCTTAATGCCCTGACCGTCAAGCTTCGCGGCTCATTTGAACTCGTCATCGAGTTTGATTCTCCCCAAACGCGAAAAATAGTGGGAACATACACGACCTTCGGTGCGACTTCTATTCTAGACCCGAATCCTCTCCAACCAAGAAAGATAACTTTCGATCGAGAGAGATCGGGTTTCCGTGGAGTCGAGAAACAGCAGCGTTCAGTACGAAATTGCGTTTAGATTAGTAATAGGTCGAACAAACAAAAATGAGGAACCTTCATCGGACTCAATTTGTCCGATAGACTATCTAGACAGCTACCGCACTAGTAGGCTAAACTGGCTGCGGTCGTGCGTACACTAAAGTTGAGAGCTAACCGCACTCAGAGCTGCGAGCCATACCAAGGTGTTTCGATCGCTCGAAAACCAAAGGTCGAAAAGTGGCAGATCGTACCGGATCGATCCCGAGAACGTCGCGGCTCGGATGTACGGAGATGTAAAGACTAGCAACCAAAGAAGAGGAGCGAGTGAATGACCGTATTATTTATTGGAACTGACGGCAACGATAATTTTACAGGCACCGGAGTCGGCCAAATTTTCGGTTTAGAGGGAGATGATACCCTTACTAGTGCCCTGAATCCGATCGAACCCGGTAGCGAACTCTTCGGGAACTCCGGAGAAGATTACTTAGAATCCGAAGGGATCGGCGACACGGCTCGTGGCGGTCAAGACAACGATTACCTGATCAACACCAGCGGTCAAGCTTGGCTGTTCGGAGATCTGGGCGACGACACAATTTATGGTGAGGAAAGTCAATATACCTTATTTGGCGGTGCCGGAGCTGACTACATCCTCGCAACCGAAGAGCAAAACCTGATTTTCGGCGACCTGCGCGACGATTTTAGCATTAGAGCCGATGGCTCCGATACCGTTCCCGGCAACGATACTATTGTCGGATTAGACGGCGAAGACTCGATTCTCGGTGGCGGCGGTAACGACTATATTGTCGGCGGTCCCAATGGTGAAAGCCAGCTCTTCGGTAACCAAGGTGAGGATAGCCTCTATGCTGGTGGCGATGCAGACAGCCTCCAAGGGGGTCAAGGCTCGGATTACCTCCTCTCTGGAAGCGGTGCGACCAACCTCGATAATCTCTACATTGCCGGTAACCTCGGTCAAGACAGCATCGTTCACCTTAATGGTGGAGATAGTGGCATTTTTGGCGGTGACATCGAATTCGGCACCTCCGACGGCAGCAACAACGACTATCTCTATGTTGCAGATGGAGCCGGTCATCAACTGTTCGGAAACCTAGGCGATGACACCCTCTCCTATGGCGGTGCGGGTAGCGATGCCAACGTGAGTCTGTTTGGCGGTCAAGGAGATGATGCGATCTCTGCCACTGGGGGAGCGACGGGTCTGTACGTCTCTGGGGACAAGGGTCAAGATTACTTGGATGTGGCCGCCAGCAGCAGCACTCTCATCGGTGGTGCCGGTAGCTGGAGCGACACCCTCAACCTCATCAGCGGCGACAACAACATGCTGATGGGAGCCAGCGGCAGCGACGCCAGCGACGACTTCTTGATGGTCGGGTCTGGTGTCGGTAACACCTTAGCCGGTGGTGAAGGCAACGACTACTTGATGTCCAACGGTGGCAACGTCCTAGATGGTGCGGCCGGTGACGATACCTACATCTTCGGCGCGGGAGATACCGTTGTTGAAGATACCGATGGCAACAACGTCTACTTCGGTTTGCCCGGTGCTGATGCTGTAGAAATCGTCCTCCAAGCGGGTGACACGGTTCTCAACGGAGCATCTGGACAATTCACCTTCAGCGGCGACGATTCTCAGGTTGCCTTCATCGGTACCGGTGGTGCCATCACAGGTGACAGCAAAGATTTAGTCTCTATTACCACTGCCTCCTCCAACACGGAAACCAAAGATGGCAACGACACCATCCAAGTTGGCATGTTGGGAACTGGCGGTAACATCGATGCCGGTGCGGGCGACGACATCCTCAACTTCACTGGAACCTCGAATATGGGCGGTGCCGTCTTTGCGGGTTCTGGAAACGACAGCATTAGCCTGATGAACCTCGAAGGCGGTAGCGTCAGTGGTGGTGCCGGTGCAGATACCCTCACCCTTGGTGTCATCGACGGTGCAGAGGTTGATGGTGGTGCCGGTGAAGACATGATTAATGTCGATACCCTCGGCGCGAGCAATGCGACCAGCCTATCCGGCGGTGCGGACAACGATACGATTATGGTCGGCATGGTCGGCTCTGCTGGCGGTGTGCTCGCTGGTGGTGCTGGAGAAGATGTTCTGCTGTCTGGAATGGCCATGGGAACCGATAGCGGTTCGGTGACCCTGAGCGGTGGTGAAGGTAATGACTTCCTGCGGGGTCTCGAATACGGTGGCGATTCCCTCGAAGGTGGCGCTGGAGACGATGTCATCTACGGTGGTTCCGGTGCAAATCCCTTTGCTGCTCCTGGGAATTTCCCGACAACGGGTTCGACGGAATATGCCAATGCCATCAACGATGCGGCTGTAGGCAATATCGGTCTGTTCGATGGAGATACCCTCACCGGTGGTGCTGGAAATGACATCTTCATCGTTGGCGGTGTAGACGAGACGGGTACTCACTTCTTTACCTTAAATTCCTTGACCTCTAACGATGCGAACGTCAGCTTGGGTACCGATGTCAACAATCCCATCCTCGACGGTTTCTTGCCACGTGCGGGTACGAATGCAGCAGATAAGGCATTTCCAACTGGAGCCTATGCCGTCGACACCATCACTGACTTCGTATCTGGTCAAGATACCCTCGCCATCTTTGAGGATGCAGCATTTGGCGGCTTCGTTCTCGGCGGAACGGGGAACGGGTTTACCTCGTTTGCCAGCGGCTTAGTGTCACCTTCGGGTGTGGTCACCACCAAACAGGGTACCGGTGTTGTTGATGCCGATGGATTTGGCATTGGAACCGATCTCGGAGGTGCTGTCGACCAAGGCGATGTTCTCTTCGACTCCAGCACTGGTGGTGTTTACCTCGGTGCGGGTGGATCGCAAGCCGTGTTGGTTGCGGTTGTCGATCCCACCACGTCCACCTTCGGTGCGGGAGACCTGGTCTTTGGTGCTCCCAACCAGACCGGTGGTATCACCTTCTTCTAAACCCACTTTGGCTTAGAGCGCTTCGAACTGGGGCGCTCGGCACTCAGTTGAGTTTAAAATTTCACAAACCGACACACACTTGCTGTGTCGGTTTTTTAATGGTATCCCGGCTCAAAACTCTCTCCTGATGGGAGGGACTTTCACCCTCATCAATGCAAGAGTTCAGGGTGTTTAAGCATTTTGCTTTGAACCCTGTCTGGGCTATATAGCGCGTAGCGCTAGGGAACAGGGAACGGGGAACGGGGAACAGTAGACTCTCAGGGAGTTTCAGAATTTAGAAATGTCCTAACTAATTCGCGTAGTGCTATATGCGACAAGCATTTTTACCCAGAAATCAATCGCACGTCCATTGTCCATTCACTCCCCCTTGACTCTCTCAGCCTCTCCTGCCTCATGGCGACTGCTATAACATGACAGTATTCCCACGACCGTGCGACCCCCATCAAGTTTATGAGCGACCCAATTTCCCGGCGACAATATGGCCCGCCACCTTCGATTCTGTGCCTATGTGTGGTGTATAGCGCTCTAATTTGCGAACCCTCAACGGCGCAAATCATTCCCGATGGCACCCTACCTCAAAATTCGATCGTGACCCCCAACGGCAACACCCTCACGATCGACGGTGGAACGGCAGCCGGAACCAACTTGTTTCATAGCTTTCGCGAGTTTTCTTTAAATGTAGGGTCTGAAGCATTTTTTAATCATTCCGGGGCGATCGAAAATATTATTACCCGCGTCACCGGCGGGCAACTCTCCAATATCGACGGACTGATTCGGGCAAACGGAGGGGTGAATTTATTTCTGGTCAACCCCAGTGGCATCGTCTTCGGGGAGAACGCCCGCCTCGACGTTGGTGGTGCGTTTTTTGCCAGTACGGCACAGGGAATGGTGTTCGCCGATGGCAGTTTCTACAGCGCCACGAATCCATCGGGCACGCCCTTACTTTCAGTGAACGTTCCCATGGGCTTGCAATACGGCGGAAATCCGGGGGTAGTGCGGGTGCGTTCTCTAGATTTATCGATTCCGGCGGGCAATACATTGGGGTTTGTCGGGGGAGAGGTGGCGCTTGCTCGAAGTACCCTGACGGTTGAAGGGGGACGGATCGAAATCGGTAGCGTGGAGAATGCGATCGTCAGCCTGGGTGCGGCGGCGGATGGTTTTCCGTTGAATTACGATGATGTTACCAACTTTGGCAATATTACCCTGTCGGAAGAGGCGCAAATCGATACCAGTGGGGACGGGGGGGGCAGCATCCAGGTGCGAGGGCGCAACATCAGTCTCGCCGGGAAATCCCAAATTCAGGCGAATACCTTGGGGACGCAGCCGGGGGGTGACGTTTCCCTAACGGCATCGGAGTCGGTACGCTTGAGTTTAGGGTCTCAGGTCCAGGTGAATACTTTCAGTTCTGGGGCAGGGGGCACTTTGAGAGTCACGGCTCCAGAGTCGGTGGAACTGCTGGGACGGGATAATACCGGGGTTCCCAGTGCTTTGCAAAGTCGGGTGGAATCGGGGGCAACGGGGAACGGGGGCAATATTTCGATCGCCACGGGGCAGTTGCGCGTGACTGGGGGGGCGCGAGTTGCGGTTTCCTCTTTATCCGCACAGCAACTTGAACTCAACACTTCCGGGCAAACCCTTCAGGGGAATGGGGGAACTTTACGCATAGATGCAACGGAAAGTATTGAAATCGATGGCACGGGTTTGGACTCCACGGGAACTCCGCGGTCTAGTGCCCTCTCGGCGGTGACGGCTGGAGCCGGAACCGGGGGCAGCGCGATCGTCACCACAGAGCGCCTCCAGATTACCAATGGGGGTGAAATCGTTTCCTCGACGTTTGGCAGTGGAGATGCGGGGGATGTGACGGTGGTGGCACCAAATGTGAGCGTTATCGGACGCACCACCGTTGAGGCGGGAAATCTTCCCAGCGGTATCCTTGCCCGCGTCAAACCCCTTTCGGGAGTTCCGGCAACGGGACGGGGGGGCACGTTGCGTATCCGGGCCGATCGCTTGCGGGTGGGGGATAATGCCCGCGTGGCAGCCGCCTCTCAGAGTGCTGGAGATTCGGGGAATATCCAGATCGAAATCGGTGATGAGTTGGTGGTGACAAATTTGGGTGAAGTGAGCGTTCGCGGTTTGGGAACGGGGGCAGCGGGGAACTTGCAAATTTCGGGCATCCCAGACGGAGATTCTGGAGACGTTCTTCTCGATGGTGGCTTTTTGGCGGCGAGTTCCGAGACGGGAACCGGGGGCAATATTGAAGTCCGAACGCCCGATATTTGGTTGCGCGACGGTAGCGAAATCGCCGCTGATGGTAGTGCCAGCGTCGCCACTTCGGAAGGCAATATCGCGATCGAAGCGGAAACCATCGTCCTTTTAGAAGCAAGCAAAATTCGTACCGATGCCGCCGATCCCGAGGGAGGTAGCAATATCGAAATCGCTCCTCTGGATGATGTCGGGGTGGCACTGTTTCAGTCCCCGGATAGCATCATTTCTGCGGCTGGAAATCTGGAAATCGACACCGATTTAGAAGTCGATCCGGGGGCGATTCCCGAAGTGGTCATGACCGTTCCCGAAAGTATTGCCACGAACTGCATTGGAGAAGGTCGCAGTCGCCTGGTTCTGCCGGGACGGGGGGGATTGCCGCCAACACCTTACGAACCCATCGACGATCGCGAAATTTTAGAGGATATCGAACCACCTCTGCAATGGATGGAGGATGGGGGAGCATTTTCGGATGAGTTGGTGGAGGCGGATGGTTGGGTAACGAACGAGGCGGGAGAAGTGGTGTTGCTTTCTCGGGGCGATCGATGTCGATTTTAGGGGTAGGGTGTGAGGTGTGGGGAAGAGAAAAGCGTCATCTGGCGGTGGGGCATCCCGTCAATAAAGCTTACCGAGTAACCGAACCATTGGGTGGTGTTGGTAAGAACCCTCCGCTAGGCGCTCCGCCCGCGCTGTACCGATAGGTCAGCGTCGGGAGTATGTCACACCTAATACTCCAGGTTATTGCGATAACTATCGCGGCACGTTCACCGCGCCATTCTCCCGTAACCACTGCTTTTGAGCGTCCGTTAAGCCAATCGCTCCGGTGAAGACGGCACCAGCGACATTGCTGCTGGAAAAGTTCGCGCTCTCCCAAGTGGTCTGTTCTAAATTGGCATCCTGTAGATTGGCTTTCGTCAGATCGATCGCGGATAAAGTAGCTCCCTCTAAATTGGCAGCAAATAGAGAGGCTCCGGTCAAATCGGCATTCTCGATGCGAGATTGAGAGAGGTTCGCTTCGAGAAATTCGGCTTCGGTGGCGATTGCTCCCACAATCCGGACGTTTCGGAAATCCGCCGCGATCGCATCGGCTTTGGAAAAGTCCACATTCTCTAGAATGGCCCGCGCAAAAATCGCACCCTCCAAATTGGCGTGCAACCACAAACTGCCATCGAGATGTGCCTCGGCAAAACTGGCCTGATGTAGATTCGCTCCACTGAAGTTACTTTGGGAAAAGTGAGTTTGGCTGAAGTTCGCTCGTTCCAAATTTGCGTTGCTAAAATTAGCGGCTTCGGCACGAGCTTCCCGGAAATCTGCCCGATCGAATCTTGCGCAAGTCCCTTGCACGCGACTGAGGTTAACGCCGTAGAGCGTCGCACCACTGGCATTGGCTTCGCGCAAATCTGCATTTTCCAGGTTGGCACTGTTGAGTTCGGCCTCTGAGAGGTTCGCGCCCACCAAACTCGCCTCACATAACTGGGCAAACATCAGAGTCGCGCGACTGAAATCGGTTTGGCGGCAGGATGCGCCCGATAAATTAGC
The DNA here is from genome assembly GCF_057467645.1 of Zarconia sp. Classification (NCBI taxonomy): domain Bacteria; kingdom Bacillati; phylum Cyanobacteriota; class Cyanophyceae; order Oscillatoriales; genus Zarconia; species Zarconia sp. Next base: position 27,735 of record NZ_JBRJXU010000096.1, on the reverse strand, counting down.
CCCACGCAAGTACGCTTCGATCGATTGAGCGCCGTCGAGATGCGCCCCTTGCAAGTCAATTCGGCTCAGTTCCGCACCCTGCAACGACTGGCCGTTTTGAATGCGAGAGAGGACTTCTTCAGGAGTTAAGAGTGCCATATGAGTACCCAAAGGAAAATAGAGGTGACTGGTGGAGGTAGGGTCAAGGGGGAGAAAATCGACTTCACTACGGCCAAAAATAATCGGCGATCGCATCAGTTTCCGAGGTCTGTCCCTCGGATGTCACGTCCGGTTCCGGCGCGCCGAATAAAACCGATCGACCGACGATATCGAAGGCAGCCAACCGTCTGGCGACGCGGCTGGGAATCCCGTAGCCGTAGACGATATGCCCGCGTCCGGCGATGGTGACGATTTGCGTGTCGGGGTTGGCTTGGTAAAACTGGGCGATTTTCTCAGCCATGGTTTCATCCCATAATACCTGGGCGGCAAAAAAGCGCTCGAAGCTATCGCTATTACCATGTCCGCCATGGCTGTGAGCCTCGAACACTTCCCGTACCATCTGCCGATATCCCTCATCGGTGGTATCGATGTCGGCAACGGGGGGAATGTACTCGAAATCGCTCGCATCGAGGCTCTCCAAGCCTTCACGGGCTACTTTACGGGTAATTTCTACAGGGGTATTGAGGGCTAGCACTGGCAATTGACGGGCTTTCGCAAATCGTAGCAGGGGTGCGTAGGATTCCCAGGGAAAGCCCCAACGCCGATCGTACTCGCTGCGTTCTCGAAGCTCTTCCTCGGAGATGTTTCCAGCCAGGTAGTCATCAATAACCCCTTGAAACGGACGTTGAAACATTTCCAAACCGATCGCCATTTGAGGATTGTTTCGGTACAGGGCATCGAGTATATCGAGCTGTCCTTGACGATCTTCGGAGCGATCGTGGGTTTCTCCCAAGTAGATAATATCGGCCGTTTTTAGGTCTTCTAAAATGCGATCGCTCGCCGAGATTTCCCCATCGGACATGGCGATATCGGATTTTGCGACCGTATTGGGAATAAACGTCAGCGCTCGATTACTCGGGCAAGACGAAAGGAGTAAAATTAGACCTAAAGAACAAGCATAAAATTGAGAACAAAAATTCAGTTTCATTACTCGGTATAGATTTTAGTTTTCAGTGCTCTCTGTGAGACGTTACTCCTTTTAGAGAGCGAGATTCGCGTCGTTAGAAATTGCCAGAGTTAATGCAGATTGATTCGAGCCATCTAAATCGATCGTGAATCTTTCCCTTTTTTATATTTTACGGGTTTCCATCAATGTCAGCATTCAATAAGTATTCAGATATCAGCGATACTCTTGACTCAGACAGGGCAGCTACGTTGGCGTAGTCCCGAGATATAGTCATTCTGAATAAAAGTGGTACAGTTTCAGAGTCGGATCGACCCGAATAATCGAGGTTTCCGTGAATCCTGGTGTCCCATTCTTATTCGGAATGACTATAGATTGCAAAGCAAAACGGCAATCCGCGATCGATGATTAGGAAAAGCCCAAATTTCCGGAAATTTAGTTTGGAAAAGGTGACAGTTGGTGAGCATTCAGCTATCAGCTATCAGATGTACGACTCTTGGGGAAAGCCAAAATTTTAGGTTGAATTTGGAAGATATTAAAATTGTAAGCGGCATCAGAGTTTTCAGCCAATTTCTGACGACTGATATCCCAACGCTTACGAATGTTTACAAAAATTGTCAGTTTTACTCGTTCCTTTTCTTATTAACTCGCACGATTAAATAGCTAACCGAAAGAGTAAATACAGCGATCGCCAAAGCAATTAAATCGATCGCTTGCTTTTTCTCCAGGTCGAAAATAATAATTTTTCTCGCGACAGCAATTAGAGACGTCACAATCACTAACTCGTATTGTACGACCTGCTGTTTCAAATAAACTGTAATATTTTCTAGAATTTCCAGTGCAATGAGAACATTTAAAAATAAACCAAATGCCTCAAATAAAGTCCCTTTAGAAAAAACAGCATGTTGGGTGAGAACTTTAGGGGCAAGAATCGTCACTAAAAAAATACAGAGATCGGAAACCGCAAAGAAAATCACGGCTATCATCAATATGGAGAGAAATTTCGCAATAAGAACTTCAATTTTTTCTAAAAACTTGAGAAAGTTTCCATCCTTTGAAAATAGTATTTTCACAACTTTAGACAAACGTGCCATTATTAAATTTTCCGACCCTCATTCATTATCAAATCCCCACCCGAATTTAGCAAAAAACGGATGACATTCCGTTACGTTTGGGTATTGCCGAGCATTTCCAAAACCGCACTCGACTCAGCAGGATGCTGCCAGCGGGCGATTTCCGACAGAGTACCATCGAGAAACTTCGCCCGACAGCCGCGACGTTGAATTTTCCCACTGGTGGTTTTGGGAACGCTGCCGGTTTTGAGTAAAACGATCGCGTACACTTCAGCAATGTGATGTTTGGCAATCGCCTCGCGAATCGCCCCAAACACTTCCTCGGCATCCAACTTCCGCAGAAAACGGCGATCGACTTCGTAGGCAATTACCAGTCTTTCTTCACCCTCCACCTCAATGGAAAATGCCGCCCCCGCATTTGGCCGCAACGCCGGGTGAGAACGCTCTACCGTCAGTTCCAGATGCTGGGGATAGTGATTGCGTCCCCACAGAATCATCAAATCTTTAATCCGACCGGTAATGTAGAGTTCGCCATCGCGAACGAACCCCAAATCCCCCGTTCGCAAAAACGGTCCCTCCCCCGTATCCGCCAAATACGCCTCGAAGGTGCGCGCGGTTTCCTCTGGCTTGTGCCAATACCCCTTGCCCACCCCGGCGCCGGATACCCAAACTTCCCCGACTCGATCGCCATCGCATCGCGTCAAAGAATCCGGATTGACAATTTCGACGCGATCGCCGAGCCAACCGCGCCCACAACTCACCACAGCGCGGACGCCATCGTCATCGGGGGCGATAGAAACGACGAGATCGTTCTCCAGCGCTTTGCCATCGACATATTGTACCTTGGGGGCTTGGGCTTTCGTCGCCCCGGTAATAAAGAGCGTCGTTTCGGCCATGCCGTAACACGGGTAAAATGCCTCCCGACGGAAGCCGCAGGGGGCAAAGGTTTCGGCAAAGCGATCGAGGGTCTCCTGACGAACGGGTTCCGCCCCTGAGAAAGCCACTTCCCAGCAGCTCAAATCCAACTGGGCGATTCGTTCGGGAGTGGCTTGACGGCAGAGCAAATCGTAAGCAAAATTCGGACCGCCACTAGTGCTGACTCGATAGCGAGAAATCCCCTGAAGCCAGCAAAACGGTTTCTGAATCAAAGCCACCGGTGACATCAAGGCAATGGGAAAACCGGCATAGAGCGGTTGCACCACCCCACCGATCAACCCCATGTCGTGATACAGGGGCAACCAAATCAGTCCCCGACTCTCGGGGGTATGCTCGAAACACTGATAAATAACCGCACTATTGTGGAGGACGTTGCCGTGGGAAACCATCACCCCTTTGGGCGTGCCTGTCGAACCGGAGGTGTATTGCAAAAATGCCAGGGTATCGGGATTCGTCTCGAGTTCGCGCCAGTCTGCGGCCTCCTCGAAGGACATCGTGTCTGTCGCCAGCCAGGGTAAGCTCTGTAACGTGGGAGCCTGGTCTGGCTGTTTTCGCAATTGCTTGTGGATGTTGTCCCGCAGGGCTTGAGTGGTGAGGACGACGGTGGAACCCGAAGAAGTTGCCCGCGCCTCTAGCTTCGATACGGAGCGATCGTGACGGGGAGGATTATCCGTTACGGCGATCGCTCGAGCGTACGCACAGCCAAAAAACGCCGCCACAAATTCCAAGCCGGCCGTGTAGGGATAAACCACCAAGACTTGGGAGTCCGTTGCACCCATCGACTGAAGCCGAGCAGCGATCGCTCGCGCTTGCCGATCTAATTCCCCATAGGTGATTTGCCCCGATTCCCGCTCGCCATCAGCTAAGAAAGTATAAGCCAGTTGGTGCGGTTGGTGTTGCGCGCGATAGCGTAGAAGCTCGACAAGGGTTGAATATTCAGTCATTGGGAGGCAAACAAACCAAGGGCAATAGCAACGACGATATCATACCTTGAGCGGTGGGAAATCGAAACTGTGGCAGTGTGGGGTTTGGGGTTTGGGGTATAGGTTTTTGACAATCGAGCAATTCCGGTCGTGACGGAAATGAGCATGACACAACCCTATCCTCTTCGCGACTTCTACCGATGCGATGGTTGCGTCCGGCGTCAAGGGATGAGTTTCTATCCATAACCCGAATTACGCCATGTGCAACTTGTACGAGCCAAAACCTGACAACACGGGGGAAAGGGGGAAGGGGAAAAGGGAGATTTTTCGACTCGCTCACTATCCTTTCGATCGCCTAAAGTTGCACACCGCGTGAATTGAGACTGCGTAAGCATTCAGCCCTTAGCTATCAGTCTTTGAATAAAATGCGCCCTCGCATTCGTTGAATCTGTGTTCTCGAGCCCAAGTCAGGAATTTCGAGTCTTTGGCGGGTCAGTCTGAAGCTCGCTCGTCAGCTTTTCGAGCTTGTTTTCAGCTGAGTGCTGACGGCTAATAGCTGAATGCTGACGATATTGCTGCTCGATCGCACGAAATATCCGCAGACTGGAACTGGCGTTCCATTCAAGATAAGTAGCTACAGCAATGGATAGAAATCTCCATCGAAAATTTTAGATACAAAAAAGCAGCTCCTACGAGCCGCTCGTAAAACCAATGATTATTTCCATTCATGAAATGAATAGAAACATATACTTCAACTGTAGATCGAACTCGCGCGATCGACAATAGCAATTCTAAGGTTCGATCGCATCGCTTTCGTGTATGACTGTATTCATTGAGATGATGTAGGGGACTTGCAAAGAAATAAAGTACCCGCTCGTTCTAGATTCACCGGTAGGGGTCAAGGGCCCTTGACCCCTACGATGGGTACGTTATTTTCCCGCACATCCCTAGACGATGAAAGTCACAGCGTTACTCGTTTCTTTCTCCCGAGATCTAGCAAATCAAAGTGTCCGAACTATCCCGAACATCGAGAGCGGCGCGCTGAGAACGCGAATTCGCCCGGTATTCGGTTGGTGTGAGGGGATGGAGTCTGGCACGGCGATCGAGTTCGGTATGATAGTGAATGTTTTGAGATGTACTGGAAACGAGCAATGGGCTGGTTTCCCCTAAGGAGGTTACTGCACGGTGCTGTCGAAACAAATCGATCGGGTCTATACCAACTTCAAAACCCAACAACGGGAATGGGTGATGGATCGCGGAGAAAAACTGCTGCGATGGTTCGAGAAGTCGATCGCCCGTCATTCTTTAGTGGGAGATGCGACATTTTTCGATCCGCAACAGTTTAGCTGGATTGCCGATATCGAAGCGAACTGGCAAACGATTCGCGGCGAACTCGATAACGTTTTGCAACACACCGATGAGTTGCCCAATTTTCAGGATATTTCCACCGATCAATACAACATTAGTAAAGACGATCGCTGGAAAACTTACTTTTTTTATGCCTATGGCGTGAAAGCCGCTCCAAATTGCGATCGATGCCCGGAAACAACCCGCCTTATCGAAGGAATTCCGGGGATGAAAACGGCATTTTTCTCCATCCTGTTACCCGACAAACATATTCCCGAACATCGCGGACCCTATAAAGGCGTTCTTCGGTATCATTTAGGCTTAAGAGTGCCCGAACCCAAGGAAAAATGTCGCATTCGCGTCGATAAAGATATTCGCCATTGGGAAGAAGGAAAAAGCCTCGTTTTTGACGACTCGTTTTATCACGAAGCCTGGAACGAGACGGACGGCGTGCGCGTGGTTCTGTTTCTCGATTTCGTCCGTCCTTTGCCTTTGCCGTTGGCGGCAATTAACCACACGTTTCTCAAGTTAATTGCCTGGTCGCCGTTTGTCCAAGATGCGAAGAAAAACCAGCAGCAATGGGATAAAAAATTAGAGAATTTGATGAATCGGAAATCATCGAAAAGCTCGTAGTTTTGAGTCTGTTGATGTTGGAGGCCTTGACGCTGCTATTGAAAGACGATCGTATTTGGTAGCAAATCACAGTAAATCACAGCCAACCATGGTGACAACCCAATTCCCCCCCCATCTCGGTTCCCAGCGCGATTGGGCGTGGCGGGGCTGGCAAATCCGGTATACTTTTGTTCGATCGCGCAACCCTCAAACTAAGACACCACCGATTCTGTTACTCCACGGGTTCGGTGCGTCCCTGGGGCAATGGCGATCGAACCTGCAAGCTTTGAGCGAACACCACACCGTCTACGCTCTAGATTTTCTCGGCTTCGGTGCATCTCAAAAAGCTCCGGAACGCTACAATGTCGGACTCTGGGCAGATTTAGTCAAAGACTTCTGGGGGAGTTTCATCCAGCAGCGGGCCGCAATCGTCGCTCACTCGTTGGGCGCATTAGTGGCATTGAGAGCCGTCAGCGATCGCCCGGAAATGGCATCCCATCTGGCACTGCTGACTCTTCCCGATGTCCAAGCCAACCAAGCCCCAGCGTTTGCCCGTTCTCTAGAACGCTTCTTTGCGTCTCCTCTGCTGCTTGCCCCCTTCTTTCGGTTCGTACGCCGTCCCCAATTTCTGCGATCGGTTTTGCGCCAAATCTACTTGCGTCCGGAGTTGGTGGATGATGAATTAGTCACCCTGTATTCTACGCCCCCAAAAGATCGCGATGCCCTTGAAGTGTTTTGTCGCCTAGCACGATCGCGCAGCGATCGGTCAGACTACAGCGCAAAAAGTGTCAAAGAGATGTTACCGGCATTGACGCTGCCGGTTCTCCTGATTTGGGGAACCGAAGATCGGATCGTTCCCCTGGGGGGTTTGTGCAAACTCCTGGGGATTCGCGATTTGAGGGGATTGCCGGATAACTGCGAATTCGTCATGGTGGAAAATGCCGGACATTGCGCCTACGATGAATATCCCGAATTGGTGAATCGAGCGCTGTTGGAGTGGTTGGCAGCAAATCGAGCGCGATCGACTTCACGCAATCTTTCGTAAAATTTTGGGATCGGCGATCGGACTCGATCGAGAACTGGAAAAAAATATTACGAATTTTATTGACAGCTCTTTTCAATATGCTAAGGTATGTAGTCAGTAAATTTACTCAACTCATTTAGGAGTGCATCATGTCTAATCAAGATCGACGTTCTTCTCAAATCGAAATTGAAGTCAAAGACCTCGCACCCGCGCCTTCCTCCCCAACTCCCCTACAACATCAAGAATCTGGGGCTTTTGACGGCGATGATGGCGGCGCTGACTAAAGATTGGCAAACAAACCTCAAGAAATCAATGGCGAAGTGTGTGACGCTCGATTTTTTGAGGGCATTTGGTATCTATGCGGGAGGTCGTACTCTAAGAACTTGAGAGGTCTTAGTTTCTAATTCCCCTCAACCCGCGGAGTTTTCCCTCGGTAGATATTCGATAAAGTACCGCTTGAAATTCGATTTCACGTGAGGGGCAATCCAAAATTGAGGATCTTGCCCCTCTTACTTTTGTCAGCATTCAGCGATCGGCAATCCGATTTAAACAAACAACCCAGGCTGAAATTTCAACAGACTCGATTGAGAAAGGAGTGGGTGATGTCGGCACTAACCCAATTACTCGGGACTTATCGTCCCGAAGAATTTCTAGATAAGATTTGGGCGCAAAAAAGTCTTTATATTTCCAGTTCCCATCGCCATCGTTTCGAACGGCTATTTTCTTGGGAAAAACTTAATTATCTCCTCAACTTTCACGAACTGGATTTATCCATGCGATTGGCCGTGGAAGGGAAAGTCTTAGATAAGAGTGAATGCGATCGATTCTTAGAACGGTGTCAAGAAGGGGCGACCTTAATTATCGATCGCGTCGATCGTAAAGTTCCCGAACTGGCTGAGTTTATTACCCACCTTCGTCAAGAAATCGGTTATCCCCTACAGGTCAATACCTATTGTTCGTGGCCGGGAAAGCAAGGATTTAATTGTCATTACGATACCCACGATGTCTTTATTGTACAAATCGACGGCACGAAAGAATGGAATGTGTTTAAGGATACTTTAAAATATCCCCTGAAACATCAAAAATCTGCAAAACTGTCACCCCCCGACGAACCTCCGGAGTTGAACGTTATCCTTGAGCCGGGAGATGTTTTGTATATTCCCCGAGGACACTGGCATTATGCCCTTGCCCTCGATCGACCCTCGCTACACTTAACCCTTGGGGTTCACGGTCAAACGGGAATTTCGGTTTTGGAATGGTTAATTGAAGCATTAAAAGAAGATGAAACCTGGCGGCAGAATCTCCCGCTACTCACCGCTGCTTCGACAGAAACGGTTGAAGAGCGAGTCAATAAGTTAGCCCATCAATTTGCCAACCAGTTAATGCAGCGCAATATCGGCAGGGAGTATCAAAAACATTTATCGGTAACCAAAGAACCGAAAACCCATTATAACTTGCCGTTTCAAGCCGGATGTAGTATCTTCGATAGCGGTATGGAAACGGGCTTTAAACGATTACTCGATCGGCAAGTGCAAATCGAAGAGTTGGGCGATCGCGCATATCAGATTACTGTTGGCTCGAAAGAAGTGTCTCTCAAAGGGGTACCGAAAACATTTGTCCAAAATGTCTTCGAACGATCGCATTTTACCGGAGTGGAAGTCATGAGTTGGTTACCGGGTTTTGATTGGGAACTCGATGCTATGCCGGTTCTCACTCGTTTGGTGAAAGAGGGCATTTTGTTTGTGGATGCTGGCAAATGATGTTCGCAATCTACAAATTCACGATCTCGAATATATGCCTCGAACGCAACACTTAACCGTATAAGTACGGAGGTCACCAGCTTCATTTTAGCTGTTCTCGGTTACAATTTAATCTGCTTTTCAAACCCCGATCCTGAGATCGATATACAACGGCCAATTGAGCGATCGTGAGTTAGGCAATGCTTCGAGTTCGTGACGTGAAGCCTTGCCTAACTCTCCCTTTTTGCGATCGACTCCGACTTATTAAGAGCAATTATCAAATATTTTTGGCTTCAGGGTTCCCAGAGGAATAGACTTGATGACTTCACAGCAATCTGAGTATAAATCTTTGGTATAAACCAAGTAAATATACGATGTTTTGATGGAAGTCGATCGAGATTGGTGTACAGTTTTAAGTATTTTTACGGTTAGCAGGAGCCGCTGTGGGTGTGGGCATGACCCCACAACTAATATTGAAAATTAATTGCAGTAAGCTGAAAATTAAGCTAACCTTAAAACATAGCAAACCCTTTGAGATGACTGTGCGAGAACGCTTGTTTCCTGCCGTGTTTTGATGGCAGGAACGCGATTTCGACACCTTGACTTATGAATCACTTCTTTTGTGCTCATCTATCTCGCGAATCCGGTGAAGATATCATCGGTAGTGCTCCTTCTCACGATACCTATATTGCGATCGAGTGTCGTCAACCCTGGGCAGCCAAGGCGTTTGAGTCTAAGTTCTTACCGCCGAATTTAAAAGCGTTAGTCGAAGAGGTTCGGCGAAGCAAGCGATCGGTTCGATTCCTGCTCGTCTCGACATTAGAAACGGAAACCCAAGGCTTCACGAGAGTACTGACGTTTCAAAAAATGCCCTTCCCCTCCAAAGGCTATACTCGGCGAGAGTTTCGGGTGATGGATATTGCCGAAGTCGCCCCAATTGTCGAGCGGTATCTCGCCAACCCGAATTTCGTCACCGTCGCCAGTACCCCCATCGACGAACGGGTGAGAGACTTTCTCATTTGTACCCACGGCAGCCACGATAAATGCTGCGCGAGATACGGCAATCCCTTTTACAGACAAGCTCTCAAACTCAAATCGGAGTTGGGATGGGAGAACGTGCGATTTTGGCAAGCGAGTCACATTGGGGGACATCGGTTTGCACCCACGGCAATCGGTTTTCCCGATGGTCGGTACTACGGTGGATTAGATGGAGATTCAATCTCGGCGATCGTGCAGCAAGCTGGAGATATCCGCTGTTTCGAGAAAGTGTATCGGGGTTGGGGCATCTTACCTCGGAAGGTGCAAGTTCTCGAGAGACAACTCCTCCTCGAACAGGGTTGGGATTGGTTTAACGCTCGGGTTGAATCTGAAATCCTGCGCGAGGATGACGATCTGATACGGGTGCGGCTGCACTGTTACCAACCGGGAATGCAGCCACGGGTTTACGAAGCCGAGATTGTTGAAGATGAGGACAAAACCCTGGAAATGCGAGGGTCTTGCGGTAGCCAAAAAGAATCTAGATTTCTCAAGTATCAGGTGCGATCGCTCACACGGCGATCGGTGGCGATCGCATCTTCCCCAGTGAAATCAATGGCCGTGGGTGCTCGGGTGAAGGCAAAGGGGTAAAGGCAACAGTGTGAAGCCAAAGGGGGACAAGCACAGACGTCGCGATCTCCACGGGATTGATGCTTCCCCAACTTCCCCTGCCCCTGACGCTGCCCACTCTAAATTCTAGTGATTCAACCGGATTGAAATCTCGAACGGTCTTGGGTTGCGACGCTCATAACCGGGTCGTTGCGAGTCAACGCAGAATCATCGCGATTCGTTTTATAATTAGCAGGTTATTAACAAAAAACCTGCGTTAAAAAAGTAATCAATATGGCTGAAACCTCTCCGGCGGCAACAGAACCGGCAACTGCCGAGGAATTAACCGAAGTCATCCAAGAATTCGAGCAATATCGAGAACGTTTGGTCGAGGAAACGACTGCGGCGGCAAAGAAGGCGAAATTGCCGAAATCCATGGTAATGAAACAATTAGAACCGGAACTGGCGAAAATTGATGCCGCTCTTGAAAATCTCCGGAAGCAGCAGGCTGCCATTGGCGAAGCAAACTAGCGAGCGGTCTGTTTTAAAATTAACGGATAATAAATTGACGGATAATGAAGGATGGGAAAAAAATCGAACCGTCCAATTTATTTGTCGATCGTCATCGAACCGATAACCAGAGAAGACCCACAGAAAAATTTGTGGGTAGAATTTCTCCGCGAAATCGGTTCATTTGTAATGATAATTCGCAGCGATGATTTGCCATGGGAAATACGCAGGGTTCTCTAAGCCGACTCACTCATGAAGAAGCCGATACGTTACTAAAAACGGTCAACGCACAAATCGCCCGAGGAAGCCTCAAGACCGACGATCGCGAACTTCTGCAACAGATGGTAGAAGGCATGGGCGATACTCGAGGTATGGTGCGACTGGGCTTTGCCGAAGCACTCGGTGCCGTTGGTAAACCTGCAACTCCCCTGTTAATCGAAGCCGTCGCCCACCATCCCAACGTCGTCGTCCGGCGTGCCAGTGCCAAGACGTTGACTCTGATTGCCGATCCCGATGCGATTCCCACCCTCGTTCGCGCCCTCCTCGAAGATGACGATACGGTGGTCAAAGGTTCTGCTGTGGGGGCACTGGCAAGTATCGGCGAGCAAGCCGTACCGGTACTGCTGGAGATTTTAGCTGCCCCCGAGAGTTCTGAAAGCATCAAAGGTCACGTCGCCTGGGCTTTGGCGTTTATCGGTGTGAAGGGGAAAGAGCAATTATACGCAGCGATCGAATCGGACTCAGCGGAAGTCCGGGCCGCAGTGGTAGGAGCGATCGCTAACTTTGCTGAAGAAACCCCCGAAGAACGAGCCTTTGAAGTTCTCACCAACGCTCTGACGGATACAGCGACCAATGTCCGCAGCGAGGCCGCCGCCGCTTTAGGAAAATTTGCCCATCAACCGGCCGTTCCTCAGTTAACGGAGTTGCTGCACCACGAGGATGGGGAAACCCGTAAATCTGCGGCCTTAGCTTTAATGAAAATTGGCGATCGCGCGTCGATCGAGCCGTTGCAACAAGCCCTCGATCGCGAACCAGATGAAGGAATTCAACGAGCGATCGCCTTGGCTATTTCTCTACTTGAAAAACAGCAAGAGGAGGAGTGATTTCCAGTTCGGTGACATCGCGATCGTTCCCAGATCGGACGATTGGGATGAACGAAATGATTCGGAGAGCGTGCTAAAATTCTGTACAGTAATTCACATCTATAGCCGTATTCAGTCCCGTTAGGACAATAGTGCGAACGCGCGCGCGTGTGCGGAGCGCACAAACATCTTGCTCGCGTTTCCAACGATACGATTGTTGGAAGTGTCCTAACCACAGTGAATACCGCTATAGCAGGATTTTGGATGAAATAATCTCCTGTTTTTCTACGATCGACTCAAGCAAATCTTCTACCATATCGATCCAGTTTCTGAACGAGAACTACACGGATATTCTATAGCGCTTCTTGTGGTTTATTTACACGATCGCGCGCATAGGTTTTTTCCATTCCCCGTTCCCCGTTCCCCGTTCCCCATAACTGAAAATCTGTAATTACACCAGCGCGAACTGCTATAGCTTTTGAGAGTTCTCAAGGGTTTTTACTGTCCGATCGCCATCTTGACAGTTCGGGCATCGATTCGTTACCCTAAAAATAGTCATAACGACTATGAGTTAGATTGCGAGGATTAAAGTAATGGTTAAAATCGTCGGTCTTTCTGGAAGCTTGAGAGAGAACTCCTACAGCCAGCAAGCCTTAGCTCTGGCAGCCGAGCGAGTGAAAGCGTTGGGGGCGCAGATAGAAATCCTAGACGTGCGATCGCTCGATTTACCCTTTTGCAATGGAGACGGAGACTACACCGATTATCCCGATGTGGAGCGTCTGCGGGATGCCTTCTCCCAAGCCGATGGCATCATTTTAGTCACCCCCGAATATCACGGCAGCATTAGCGGGGTGCTGAAAAATGCCTTAGATTTGATGAGTTTCGAGCATTTAGACGGAAAAGTAGCTGGTGTCATCAGCGTCCTGGGGGGACAAGCCAATAGTAATGCCCTCAACGATTTGCGCGTGATTCTGCGTTGGGTTCATGCTTGGGTGATTCCCGAACAAATTGCTATCGGGCAGGCATGGCAAGCATTTGATGCCGATGGTAAATTATTAGACGAGAAACTCAGCCAGCGGTTCGATCGCTTTGCCGAGAGTTTAGTGGAACACACCCGCAAAATTCGCGGTTTGGAGAAAGCGGTCGCTTAATAGAATTCGGAATGCAGAATGCGCAATTCGGAAATCGGGGCAACGGGAATATTGGGGGAATCGTTCAGGGTTTAGTCCCCAAAGCCTCCGACGCCTCCGACGCTTCCGACGCTCACTAACATTGCTATGAGAAAAAATTGTGTTTGATATCGTCGTCATCGGGGCGGGTATTGCCGGACTCACCTGTGCCAGACAGCTTGCCCAAAGTGAGTATCGGGTGGCAGTTGTAGAAAAATCTCGCGGAGTGGGGGGACGGGCGGCCACCCGTCGATTACCCGGAACCCGAGCTGACTTGGGGGTTCCGTATCTCCAGGAGCAAGGGCGGTTACTCTCGGGATTCACAAAAGTCCTGCGCGATCGCCAAATTTTGACAGAATGGACGAATCGAGGTTACGAGTGGGATGCTCGAGGGGCGTGCTTGGTTCCCCAACCTGCCGAACCCTTCTATATCGCCCCAGACGGCATGAGTGCCATGGGTAAGTTTTTGGCAACAGATCTCGAAATTTGGTTCGATCGACGCGCCCGTACCCTCACTCCCGACGATGGGGGGTGGCATGTGAGTCTCGATGCACCCCGCAATACGCCGGATTTACCTTTGGAGATCGCTGCGAAGGCATTAGTGGTGGCGATTCCCGCCCCCCAAGCGATCGACCTACTCGAAACCCAAACCGGGGCGTTTTCCCAGATACTCCCGAGTTTGAAGGCGATCGAATACGATCCCTGTTTTACCGTTATTGCTGCCTATCCCCCCAGCCAACAATCCCAGTTCGATCGCCGCGATCCGTCCTGGGAGGCGATCGATTTTCCCTACCACCGAGATTTGCGATGGATGGGCTGGGATAGTGACAAGCGATCGAATCCACAGCAGCCCGTTCTCGTCCTCCACAGCTGCCCGGAGTTTGCTCGGGAAAATTTAGAAAACAAAGACTTAGAACCGATCGGGAAGCAGCTTTTAGCCTCCGCTGAAGCCATGTTTGGGTTAGGGTTGGATACCCCCGAATTTTTGCAAGTGCATCGCTGGCGCTATGCTTTCCCTCGAGTATCGCTCCCGCAGGATTGTTTGGGGACGAGGGAGCCGTTCCCCCTAGTGTGTTGCGGGGATGGATTCGGTCAAGCCCAAACGAAAGATTTAACTCAGCCGGTAGAAACTGCATTGCGATCGGGTCTTGCGGCCGCGAGTTTGGCAAACGATCGCCTGTTTGGCAAATCCCTACTGCCCTTGCATCAATGTTGGGAGGCGATTCGGTGAGGCCGAGATCGGAGCAAGCACACAAACGGAATGAAGACGGAAAAGGCGACAAGGACGATTGTCCACTGGTGACTTCCGCTAGTTAACCCCTCGAAGTTCGATGAAGACGACGTTAAGATTGAGAAAGCGGTATCGACTTGTCTTTCGACCGACATCCAACACTAACCTTCTTCCTTCGACACTTCACCGATTTCATGCGATGGCCCGACCCACTCATCTTAACCCCACGATCGGGAGCGATCGAAGTTGTACGAACGATTCAGATGCTTTAGCAAATATTTTAGTCATCGATGACAATCCCGATAACCGCAGGATTATATCCATTTTGCTCCGGAATCGTGGATATCGAGTTTGGCAGGCATTTAGTGGCGAAAGCGCCTTCGAGCAACTGAAGCAGATGCAGCCGGATCTGATCTTACTCGATATCATGATGCCCCAGATGGATGGCTACGAGGTTTGCAAATTGCTCAAAACGAAAAAGCAAACTCGGGACATTCCGGTGATTTTTCTCAGTGCTTTAGATGAGGCAACCGATAAAGTTAAAGCCTTTGAAGCGGGGGGAGCAGATTTCATCAGCCGTCCCTTCCAAATCCCAGAAGCGATCGCGCGCATCCAACATCAACTCACAATTAAACAGCAACAACAAGCATTCGTGCGGCAAAACCGCCAACTCCAGCTCGAAATTTGGGAACGGCAACAGGCAGAAGAAGCGTGGCAGGAAAGTCAGCGCTTCATCCACAGCATTGCGGAAGCGAGTACCAGCATTTTGTACGTGTACGATTTGCTCGAATACCGCTATATCTATACCAATCGCGAACTCACCAACGTCCTCGGCTATACGTTAGAGGATATTCAGCAACAGACCAAATTTCCTCAAAGCGCGATCCACCCCGAGGATGTGGAAGCCGTTATCGAATATTTTCAAAGTTTCGATCGCCTCGCACCGGGGGATAAGCTAGAAATCGAATATCGAATCCAGCATAAAAACGGTCAGTGGCGGTGGTTGTTGAGTCGAGATACGGTGTTTACCCAGACTCCGGAAGGAAAAACCCAGCAAATAGTGGGAACGGCCACCGATATTACCGATCGCAAACAAGCAGAAGCCGCGCTACACGCCGCTAATCGGGAACTCGAAAAACTTGCCTCCTTAGACGGACTCACTCAAGTTGCCAATCGTCGTTGCTTTGACGAATTTCTCGATCGGGAAATGCGGCGTATGGTTCGAGAAGGTTCGTGTTTAGCGTTGATTTTATGCGATGTCGATTATTTCAAGAAATATAACGATCGCTACGGCCATCAAGCCGGAGATCGATGTTTGCAGCAGGTAGCCCGCGCGTTGCGTCATGCCGTTCGCCGTCCAGCAGATTTAGTCGCGCGGTACGGTGGAGAAGAGTTTGCCGTCATTTTGCCCAATACCGATACCAACGGTGCGATTCGAGTCGCCGAACTGATTCAGGAGAACGTTCGGGAGCTTCAGTTGGTTCACGAAGCCTCGGAAACTAGCGATGTGGTGACCCTGAGCATGGGCATTTCCCACGGGGTGCCATCCGAGGAATTTTTACCCGAAGATGCGATCGCCGCAGCCGATAAAGCATTGTACGAAGCCAAAGCACGGGGAAGAAATCAATTTCGCGTTTTCGAGGGGAGTTCAAGCTCAGATCCAGTTAAGCCCCAGATTTAGTGTCATCAAGGGACCAATGGTAACGAGGGACCGATACACTACCGGTCACATCCATGCACTGTGCGCCTCTCTCTTGCCAACCTCCCTCCCCCTACACCCTAACCCCTACAGCCCACACCCCTTGACCAATAGCACATAAGCAAAACCGCCTCACCAATGGTTAATGACACTCCGGTGGTAATCCCAAGTCGCCTGGTGTCGTTGGTGGTACATTGGCAATTAATTCAATCTGTCCGCGATCGTTGACGAGCCAGCCTTGCGCTTCTACCAGTTGTGTGGATTGAGTCGGTTGGCGATCGCCCATGGATTCCACCATTGATTCCAAATTCCCCCCCACTCGATTTTCCAACGCACGCAAATCCTCCCAAACCACTTCTCCTCTCAAGGGTTGGCTGGGGTCTTCGGGCAAGCTACCCCGTCCGGTGACGAAGAATTCACTGCCTGTTGTTGCCGGACAACTGTCGTCGATGAGTCTCGATACATCCACCACATTTTCCGGTAAATCGATCAGTCCCGACGCGGGATCGGTTTCGGGGGAGTTAATTTGCACGATGCCGCTAAAAGCTGGACCTGAATCCGACGTGGCGGTGATATCGCTTTGGGGGGTGAGTCGTTCCCGAAACTGAGTGCCGAAAAGACCTTGCGTATCGATAGTAACGCGCCCGCCGAATCCCTCCCCGGCGTTGGCGGTAATATCGCTGTTTTCCAAAGCAACGAGGGTGTCGGTATCGAGAACGATGTTGCCCCCATCGCTGCTTAGGGCGTTGGTGGTAATGCCACTGTTCCGACGCAGCCGTAAATCTGGGGAGAGGAGGGTAATGTTACCCCGATCGCCCACTGCTGTATCTGCGGCGATCGTACTTTCATTATCGAGTTCGATCGAATCCGCAGCCACGCGAATATTCCCAGCCGCCCCCTGTCCGTCAAGAAGCTGGTTTTGACTTTGGAAGTTGCTCGCGCTAATCGTCGCCCCATCGGCTACGGTCAATTTATCCGTAACAACGTTAACGTTCCCTCCTTCTCCGGTACTGACAATGGCGGTGGAGAATAATCCGCTTCGGGTAAATTCCGAGCTTCCCCTGAGGAGGATCGATTCGGAAGCGCGAACGGTGAGTTCTCCCCCATTGCCCGTTCCACCGGTACTGACGGCAATCTGAGCACCATCAGACACTTGTAGGCGATCGGTATCAACGGTTAAGTTACTACCATTCCCTGTTGCACCAACCTCGGCACTTGCCAACAAGGCACTTGCCAACAAACTGCTGGGATTGTCACCACTAGATGTACCCGCCAGTTCGATGTCTGAGGCACGAACCGTTAACTCACCAGCATTTCCTGCCCCGAACGTAATCGTAGCAATCTGGGCACCTTCGGAAATTTGCAAGCGCTCGGTGTCGACTTGGATATTGCCCCCATTCCCCGTAGCCTCAGTCTGAACGTTCGCAAATACCCCACTAGGATTGCCTTCGGGAGAAGTTCCCGCTAGTTCGATTTCTGAAGCTTGGACAGTTAATTCTCCTGCATCACCTGCCCCGAAGGTCGTCACAGCAGCTTCTGCCCCATCAACAATCTGCAAGCGCTCGGTTTGAACTCGGATACTACCCCCATTCCCAGTGGCATCGATCTGAACGTTGGCAAATAATCCACCAGGATTGCCTCCAGGAGAAGTTCCTGAAAGCTCGATCTCCGAGGCGCGAATCGAGAGTTCTCCGGCATTTCCCGCCCCGAAGGTCGTCACAGCAGCTTCTGCTCCATCCAAAATCTGCAAGCGATCGGTTTCGACTCGGATACTACCCCCATTCCCGGTAGCATCGGTCTGAACGTTAGCAAACAAGCCACTGGCTCCTACCCCAGCCGCTCCACCAATAAGTTCCACTTCCCGAGCCAGAATGTTGAGATCTCCAGCATTCCCCGTACTGAAAGTGGTGGCATTAATTGCAGCACCATCGGCAACGCTCAAACTCTCGGCTTCAACTTGAATATTTCCCCCATTGCCGGTGGCGCCCGGAAACACGAACACAGATATACCGCTGGGTGACCCATTGGGTGAAGCACCGGACAAATTCACCTGTGTCGATCGTATCGTCGCCGTTCCTGCATCTCCAATCCCGAGGGTTCCGCCAAAAATAATTGCCCCCCCGGTAATGTTTAAAAGATCGGCATTGACATCGATCGTGCCCCCGTTACCGGTTGCATCCGGCGCCACCGGCGCAAATAAGCCACTTGAACCGACTCCCGCAGCACCGCCACTGAGTTCGATTTCTCGCGCCAACACCTGAAGCGTGCCAGAATTCCCCGTACTGAACGTGCCCGTCGAAACTTGCCCCCCATCTGCAACCCGCAAGCGATCGGTTTCCAGGGTTAAGGTTCCCCCATTGCCTGTTGAGTCGGGAAACCGTCCCACATCCGTCGAGAATCGAGTGCCAAAGGGAAACGGATCGAAGGTTTGGGTATCGGTGGGGGGTGGGGTAAAGCTGGAGGTTCCCACCAGCTCGATCGATTCGGAGGCGCGCACGAGCAGGGTTCCCCCCGTGCCGTTCCCCAGGGTATCCGCTAAGATGGCAGACCCCCCGGAAGCGAGAACGTTTCGCCCTTGTACTCGAATCGCCCCTCCATCATTACCGCTAGCTTCTACGGATGCGGCTTCAGACAAGCGGATATCTTGAAAACTGCTAACCCCGTCGTAACTCAGGGCAAAGCCGGGGTTGGTTGGCGTAATACCGACGACGCTACCGCCTCCAACGCTTCCGAGTTCAATGCGCCCGTCCCTAGCGGTGAGATTTGCCCCTTCCAAGGATAGCTCCCCACCCACGATAGCTAGGGTTTGACCGTCGGCAACCTGGAAGCCATCGGGCCGGAAAACGCGAATCACGAAGGGATCGTCGAGAAAGAGATTGTTCCCCGTGCCTTGGGCGGTAATCGCACCGGGGTTCGTGCCGTATTGCAAACCGATGGGAACGCTGACGGTGAGCAGGGGGGCGGTTTGGGGGCTGGTGGCGCTAAATTCGCTACCATCGGCAAACTCAAAGCTCTCGGCTGTGGAACCGAGGAAGGAACCGCCGATATTGAGGCTGGCGTTCGGGCCCAAAAGAATACCGTTGGGATTGAGGAGAAAGAGGTTGGCACTGCCGTTGGCGCGAATTAAGCCGTCAATACTCGAAATCGATCCCCCGGTAACGCGGGTGATGATGTTATCGATGGTGAGGGCATTGTTGAAAAAAGCTTCCGCATCGGTCGGTAGGGAAAATTGCTCGAAACTGTGGAAGAGATTGCCACCTGCGGTGGTTCCCCCGGTAATTTCGCTGATGTTGCCGTTGGGATTCACGATCGAATTATTCGGCAGGGTGGAGTCGGGAATAATTTGAGCGGATACCCCCACAGGGAAGATCGGAAAGCACAGGGGTAGGACGAGCGAGAATACAGAATATTGGTTATGGAGACGCAGTAGATGGAGCAATTTGGCGATCGAATTCATGCAATCGATTCCCTGTAATTGATGACGAGGTTCTGTTGACATTTCATGCTGAAAGCTTTTACTAGCCCTGTTTACGAAAAGTTTCGCACTTCAGGTAAAATCCAGTCGTATCATGGGTTTGAAAACCAAATGTCAACACAGCCTAGAGAGCCTGAGTTATCGAACTGAACTGATTTTAGGACACGATCGCCCCACATTTAGGTCGGTGACCTGTCTCGATTGAGGATCGAGTTCAAAATCGCAATCGAGTTGAGGCAAGTAGGGGTCAACGGCCGCATTCCCCCTACCCCATATCTTTGATGACGCGGGTACTTTATTTCTTTGCAAGTCCCTTAACGCTCGGATCGATCGCGACGCTTGAGCCGAGAAGCTATCCCAAACGTCCCCAAAGCCAACAATCCAAGGGTTGAGGTCGGTTCTGGTACAGATTTGGTATTGGTTTGGATGGTTTCCGTGGGTAAGGTTTGCCACCGGAACTCCTGCCACAGTCCCGTTTGCCAGCCACCGCCACCTCCACTACCACTACCCCCACCACTACCCCCACCCCCCCCGTTGCAGTTGCTGGTACACCAGTTGTAAACATTGCTATTTTCGAGCATCTGCTCAACCCGATCGTCCACGCCATCTTCGTCTTCATCCACCCAACTGGTAAGAGTCTCTACGGAAGTGGTGGCATCGAACAAATTTTCGACGGCAATGCCCAGGTCATCTGCCAGATTCTGTTTAGCTTGGGTAGTTAACTCTTGCCAATTGAGTCCCTGTTGTGGATTCAAGAGGCTTGCATATTTAGAACTGAAGAAACCGCCCGTGTTACCCACTTCCCCAGGGTCAATGCCATCGCGTAAGTCCGATCGCAAATCCCAGCCAATACTATCGAAGGCTTGCAGGTCTAGATCGGTCACGTTTCGTTGTTGACCGATCGCCAGTAAGGGGTCCATCACACCATAGCCGTACCCATTTTTCCAGTGACTGCCTTGATAATCGGAGGGCCCTCCGCCAGAAAAGTTGGCGATTCGGGTTTGACCTCCATCGGTAGAGAAGTAGGAGGAACTGCCGGTTGCCAAGTCCAGCCAATCCTGATTCGAGCCGCCATAGCGGAACAGATCTAGAGACGACGTTCGCAACAAGCGATCGAGATTTTGCTCCTCCGTGGCTTCCAATGCGTTGGCTTGTACTGAATCGGTGCTGCTAATAAACCCCAGAGCATGACCGATTTCGTGAATGGCCACACTGACGTAGTCGAGATTGGGTGTGAGGGCAGGGGTGTCATCGGGAACGGTAGAATCATCGGGAATGGTAACAGTTAAAGCTTCCGGTTCCGGTTCCTCTGGGGAATCCTCTGGGGAATCATCGGGAACGTCAACGGCTAAAGCATTGGGATCGAAGGTAAAGTCCTCGGGAATTTCCAGCTCGACGGTTAAAGCATTTGGATCGAAGGTGAAATCTTCGGGAATTCCAAGGTCTATATTGTTAAGGTCAATGTCGATCGCATCGGGATCGAAGGTAAAGTCCTCTACAATATCCACAGTCAAAGCGTTGGCAATATCGTTTAAGAAAGACCAACGAGAATCATATTTCCATTCCACGTCATAGTCGGATAGATCGCTGATGACAATGTAACCATCAATGGCATTATCGTCGGTTTCTTTCAACTCAAGAGCTTTTGCATTCGCATGGGTCAACGTCAGATTTGTGCCCGAAAATGTTGGATCGGACTCAGGATTTTCGGGTTCGGTGTCAGTTGTGGGTGCAGAGGGATTCGATTCATAGCTATAATCGTAATTCTCCTCTGTCGTCACACCGTTGCTATCGGTCTGACTCACGCTCGTACTGACGCTAACACTGGTGCTGACACTGGTGCTGATATTGGTATTGATATTGGTATCACCAAATGTATTGGCAAGAAACTCATTATCGCCCAACCCAGAATCCGAACCCCCGTCGTTCGATGGTAGTTCTCGCTCGAAGGCCACGCGATATGCATCTTCTCCAGATAATGGATCGGTGTGTAAATTTAACCCCTCGAACGCGGTCAAATCATTATTGGAAGTTCGATCGTCGTACAGGTGCTGCCGAAATTCACCATAGTTATAGGATTGCAACCCCGGCAGAGCACCGCCGATGACTTTGTCGGGTAACAGGCTCGAATCGACGACTTCGATGAATAGATTGACTTCCACTTCGTCCACTAAAAAGTAGGACCACAGGTTTGCGGCGACTTCAAAGCCGAGCATCTGTTCGAGGGTGGTTCCCGATGCATAGGTGAAATTAAAGGATGCCCCTTGAGCCGGTGCTGTTTGACTCAACAGTGCTGCCAGAGCGATGGTTAATTTGGGAGCGGTTTTCATCAGCTGGGCGAACTGACTGCGATATTTATGGCGTAGGGTTTGGCGATGTTTTGCCGGTGGAAATTGGCGGGGACCGTTGGCTGTCCGTGGCTTCCCTGAAGGTTGCGCCCGATCGAAACTCATGCGGGAGTTGAATCTCATGGCTATCGTCCCTTGTAAATGGCTTGCTGGTTTCTAAGAGAACTGTGCTGTGGAGAAAGTGGCACGCTTCGGATTGGAAAAACTTCGATCGAAAACCGGGAACAGTTTGTCCACATCGATCGTGAATTCGCTCCCAAATTATTCTTGGTAAAGCTGAGATCGAGGTGGCACTATGGCTTGCGACCCCGACGCTTGAGTCGAGAACCGATGCCAAACGTCCCTAAGGCTAACAATCCGACAGTTGAGGTGGGTTCTGGGACCGACTGGGCATTGGATTGGATGGCTTCGGTGGGTAACGTCTGCCATCGGAACTCCTGCCAAAATCCCATTTGCCAGCCGCCGCCACCCCCACTACCACCACCACTCCCACTACCACCACCCCCCCCGTTGCAGTTACTCGTACACCAGTTGTAGACTTCGCTATCCACCAGCATCTGTTCGACCCGATCGTCGATGCCATCGTTGTCACTATCGATCCAACTAGTGAGACTGTTTGCTGAGGTGGTCGAGTTTGCCCACAAGTCAGTAACAGAAATGCCCAGGGAGTTGGCCAGTCGCTGTTCTGCTTGGGAAGTCAAATCGAACCAATTGAGGTTCAGTTCAGAACTGGAAATGCCATCGCGCAAGTCCGATCGCAAATCCCAGCCAATGCTATCGAAGGCTTGCAGATCGAGAGCTTTGACGTCCCGCCTTTCCCCTAAGAAGATGAGGGGGTCCATAATGCCAATTTCATTGCTTTGCTGCTTCCAGTGGCTGCCTTGGAAGCCGTCGAACCCCAGTCCTAAATCCTGCGTCCCTGTTGAAAAGTGAGCCAGCGGGGTTTCTCCCCCATCTAAGGAAAAGTAAGAGTCGATGCCAACGGCGAGATCGAGGTTTTCCTCATCTTCGGTATATACGCTATAACGGAACATATCGAGAGCGGTCGTCCGATTGAGGCGATCGAGGTTTTGTTGGACTGAGGCTTGGTCGTCGGCAACCCGAGCCGAATCGATACCGCTCGTAAATCCTAGTGCGTGACCGAGTTCGTGAATGGCAACGCTGGTGTAGTCCAGGGAGTAGAACGGAATGGAGCTATCGCGTCGGGTGTTGTAGTCCCAGTCCGGCAACAATAAGCTCGATAGATCGCTCATGACGATATAACTATCAATGGCATTGTCATGGGAGGGTCTCAATCCCAGGGCTTTAGCATTGGCGTTGGAGAGGCTTAATCGATCGTTTTCCTGGTAGTTATTTTCGAAATAGGCGCTATATCGATTGTTAGACGAGTCAGCATGATTCAAGTTGGCATAAGCCGCCCAATCGTTATTGGAGGTGCGATCGTTTTGCAGTGCGGTCTGAAATTGGCTGTAGTCGTAAGATTGCAACCCAGGGAGAGAACCGCCGACGACGAAGGGGGGTAACTCGTCCCAATCCACCACTTCGACGAAGAGGTTTACTTCCACATCATCGACTAAAAAGTTCGACCACACGTTGGCAGCTACTTCAAAGCCGAGCATCTGTTCGAGGGTCGTTCCCGGTGCGTAGGTGAAGTTAAAGGATGCGGCTTCAACGGGAGCGGCTCGGCTCAACACTGCTGCCAGGGCGATTGTCAGTTTAGGAGCAGTTTTCATGAGCTGGGCGAACCGACTTCGATATTTATGGCGTAGGGTCTGGCAATCTTTCGCTTGTGTCCGATTGCGTTGAAAATTGGTTTGGTTTGCGATGGTTCGATTGCAACTTGTTCTAAGTTTGTATTTCATTTCCATCATTGCTCGTACATTAATTTGCTGTTTTCTAATAGAATGTTGCTTCGATTGCAGCAACACACTTCGGGTTCGATCGAGATCCTTGGGATATCGTGGAGATCGAAAGCGGTAGGCAGACAAAATATTGTCCCAACTCGCTCGTGGGAATTTGCAAGACAAATTTGCCAGATACTTGGGTGTTACAGCTTCCGACTCCGACGCTTGAGTCGAGAAGCGATACCAAATGTCCCCAAGGCTAACAATCCGACAGTTGAGGTGGGTTCTGGGACCGACTGGGCATTGGCTTGAATCGTTTCCGTGGGTAACGTCTGCCATCGGAACTCTTGCCAAAGTCCCGTTTGCCAACCGCCGCCACCCCCACTACCACCACCACCCCCACTACCACCACCACCCCCGTTGCAGTTACTGGTACACCAGTTATAGACTTCGCTATCTTCGAGCATCCGTTCGACGCGATCGTCTACGCCGTCGTTGTCACCATCCACCCAACTGGTCAGGCTGTTGACCGAAGTGGTCGGGGCAAATAAATCCGCCACGGAAATGCCCAAGGAGTTGGCCAGTCGCAGCTCGGCCTGGTAAGTCAAATCGAACCAATCGAGATTCAGTTCCGAATTGGAAATGCCGTCGCGCAAGTCCGATCGCAAATCCCAACCGATGATATCGAAGGCTTGCAGGTCGGGCGCTTTCACCTCTCGTCTTTCCCCTGTGAAAATCAGCGGGTCCATAATGCCAATTTCATTGCCTTGCTGTTTCCAGTGGCTGCCTTGGAAGCCATCAGATCCGAGTCCGAAATTTTGATTTCCTCGAGAAAAGTCAGCTAGGGCTGTATCGCCGCCATCGATGGATAAGTAAGACTTGGGCCCCACGGCAAGATCGAGCCATCCTTTATTATTGCTCCACTTGCTGTAGCGATATAGGTCGAGGGAGGTCGTCCGAAAGAGGCGATCGAGGTTTTCCTGGAACGTCCCGTTGACTTCGCTCACTAAAGCCGAATCGATGCCGCTAATAAATCCCAAGGCGTGACCGATTTCGTGAATGGCAACGCTGGCGTAGTCCAAAGCATCCGACTCCACGGAACTATTTCGGCGGTAGTTGTAGTCCCAATTCACGGAGTAGTTGGATAGATCGCTCATGACGATGTAACCATCGAGAGCGTTGTCGTGGGTGGGTCTCAATCCCAGGGCTTTGGCATTGGCGTTGGTGAGGGTTAGATTTTGGTTGTACCAATAGCTGTTGCCCCGTTCGAAGGCCACGCGATATCGATCGGCGTTGGGGTTGCTGGCGCCCGCTTGGTAGGTGTAGAGGTTTAAGTTGTCATAGGCCGTCACATCGTCGTTGGAGGTAATATCGTTTTGCAGTGCGCTCCGAAACTCGCCGTAGTTGTACCATGGATTCACCCCCGGGAGGGAACCACCGATAACATTGGTCGGTAATAGGCTCGAATCCACGATATCGACGAACAAATTAACTTCCACATCATCGACGAGAAAGTTCGACCACACGTTGGCGGCAACTTCAAAGCCGAGCATTTGTTCGAGGGTGGCTCCCGGTGCGTAGGTGAAGTTAAAGGATGCGGCTTCAACGGGAGCGGCTCGGCTCAATACTGCGGCGAGAGAGAGCGCCAGTTTGGGTGCGATTTTGACAAGCTTTGTCAGCCGATGGCGATATCGATCGTGTAGGGCTTGGAGATTTTCTGTTGGTGCGTATCGATCTTGAAGGTTTGAGGTGAGTTGTTGCGTTTTCGTTCGGTTATCGTCCGGATTCACTCGAGTATTTGTATTCATCCGCATTTACCCCTAATCGTTGCTTGTTTGACCTTGTGGGTGACTGTACTGCTGTGAAAAGTGGCACGCTTTCAAGATCTTCCGAGCGAAGATCTTTTGAAGATAGGCTATTTTGACGGGTCTCCACTTCAATTTTATGGAGATCTAAATGGCAAGATGTTGGCTAATCTTGAAGAGATCGAAAAGTCGATCGCGTTTTGATTTCTCAAGTCCGAACGCAAGTACGATCTCCTCGAATATGGGGGCGAGGCGATCGTACAATGACTCGGTTATATTGTGGCTCTCAAGTTATTCTCGATCGATTCCCGATTTGTTGCGTCACGAGAGAACGATCGGACCTAAAGATGTATCGTGAAGCTCGCTCTCGCTCCCAGATCCATACGGGTCTGTTATCAATAAAAACTTGGTGACGAATATTCATCGCTTTTCAATTGTTTCGGTACTCTAAGTTAGGGAGATCGACTTTGGATCGATCGTCAGTCGAGCAATGCCATCATCGAGTTGGATCGTACACATTGATTCGAGCGTTTCGATCGAATCCGACCTAAGAGCGATGAACGCTCGCCCGCATAATTTTCCGGCAGAACTCCGAAAAATCGACTCGCAGACATCTCTGACCGTGTTTTCGATCGCGATCGTCAGCTCAACGCTTTGGATGACGCGCGAAACACACTATTGAGCGACTGACTCCAACATACGCAAATAGGTTTTACGCAAATCTACTTACGTCCTCAAACCATACCGATAAATTATGAAAATCCTGTGAAAATTAAACTCGTTGGAGCAATCTTTAAATCGATGTTTTCCTTTATAACTTGACAGTTTTGTGAATGCTAAGTCTCAGAAAACCCTCGAACGTTCCTGCACTTTAACAACGCATACCCAAGTTACAGAGTGAACTTACTCTTCAAACAGTGTATGTAATTACACTGTAAAAAACAAGAGAGGGTGACAGTTTTTTGCGCGATTTCTCGCATTCACACCACGGCACTCGTGCTAGGGACTTAAGTGTTTTCCACACCAAATCCACCACCACCAGGGGTTTCGATGGTAAAGATGTCTCCCGGTTGCATCTGTACTGTTGCGGTGGATGCCAATCGTTCGATCGTCCCATTCGAGCGTGCCACCCAGTTTTTCCCCAACGCCCCATCGCCGCCACCATGCAACCCGGCTGGAGGAATAACGCGGTGACTCGAAAGAATCCCAGCCGTCATCGGTTCGAGGAAACGCAGACGACGAATGACCCCATTTCCGCCGTAAAATTGCCCCTTGCCGCCACTGTCAGCGCGAATGGCAAAACATTCCAAAAGGACTGGGAAGCGCCATTCTAGGACTTCTGGATCGGTGAGGCGGGAGTTTGTCATGTGGGTTTGCACCGCATCGGTACCGGGGAAAGATGCCCCCGCGCCGGAACCGCCGCAGATAGTTTCGTAATATTGGTAGCGATCGCTGCCGAAGGTGAAGTTATTCATCGTTCCCTGAGAACCGGCGAGGATACCCAACGCGCCGTACAATGCGTCGGTGATGCCTTGGGAGGTTTCCACATTACCAGCCACCACAGCAGCCGGGGGTTGGGGGTTGAGGAGACAGCCGGGAGGAATGACGATATCCAGGGGTTTGAGGCAGCCGGCATTTAGGGGGATATCGTCCTCGACGAGGGTGCGGAAGACGTAAAGAACAGCAGCTTTGCAAACCGCTGCGGGGGCGTTGAAGTTCGTGGCAAGTTGGGGTGAGGTGCCGGTAAAATCAATTTTGGCGCTGCGAGTTGGGCGATCGATTTCGATTTTGACCTGAATGCGATCGCCGCTATCTAGGGTATAGGTGAATTCACCATCGTTGAGGAGGAAAATCGCATTGCGCACGCAAGCCTCGGCATTATCGCGCACGTGTTTCATGTAGGCTTGGACGGTTTCTAAGCCGTAGTCGGAGACTATATTTTTGAGTTCCCGCGCCCCTTTTTCATTGGCGGCAATTTGTGCTTGAATATCGGCGAGATTTTGTTTGGGATTGCGGGCGGGATAGGGATTATCGCTCAGAAGATTGAGAAATTCTGATTCTTTGAAATTTCCGCCATCGACGAGTTTTAAATTATCGATTAATACCCCTTCTTCATCGATCGTTTTGCTATTCGGTGGCATCGAACCGGGAGTAATACCGCCAATGTCGGCATGGTGTCCTCGGGAGGCAACGTAGAAAAGAGGACGCGGGGACGCGGGGACGCAGGGACGC